>WRGP01000160.1 GCA_009787135.1 Bacillota bacterium
TTTTGAGGTGGCCGAGGCGGGGGGGTGTCAGAACAGCGAGTAGGGAAGAGTATGATTCATGGGTTCAGCCATCGGCTCGCTGTTATCCAATCACGGGGCAAAGCATTCGCAGCAGAGAATCGCTCCCCGCCTCTCCGCATAGCGGAGGAGCCTCCGCGTCAATATCCGTTTCTGTGTCGATGCTTGGATGAGATGCCTTTATCTTTATATTGCCGTTATCAGTCAATTGAAGAGAGACGTCGTCCGCCAGCAAAACCGCGTTATGCAGTGCTTTCAAAAGTCCAACCCTCACACGCTCATCTGGCGCAAACTGAATGGATGTGTCGGCTGACAGCACCGTTTTGGATGCGTGCGTGCACACCTTGAATATAGGGGGAAGCCCGACTTCCTGCTCCAGAAAATTGCTTACCCCTTTCACCAGATGATAATTGCCGATGGCTGCGAAACCCCGCGGCCCGCCGGCGGCTTTCGCGCGCCGCTGCGCGAGGTTGGCGCGCTTATCCTCAAGCGTGCTCCGCAGCGCCGGGTTGATTGGGCAGCGAATGACGTTTGAAACCTGTTCCAACCACGCTATAATCGCTGGCAAAATCACACTGATCAAAGGGGATCAAAGCGGCGGACACTTGATTCCGCAGCATTTTGCACACGCCGCGAATATCCGCCCCGATCAGAGAGGAAATCGATGAACCCAGGATCAATAAACACCTCGGATGATGGTTGGCGTATCCTTGCTGATCAAAACCGCGTACCGCGACGGCAATGTTGTTCGCCGCGTAGAATGACATCATCTCCCCGGAGGAAACGATGAAAACCTCCTGTGCGTATCCGCCCCGGATTGGCATCGCGAAACCGCCGCAAACAACATCCCCCAAGACATCGTAGAGCACCACATCCGGCTGATAAAGCCCGAACACATCAAGCGCTTCCAGCTTTTCAAAGGCGGTTATGATGCCTCTGCCGGCGCACCCGACGCCGGGTGTCGGCCCGCCCGCTTCTACGCACAGCACCCCGGCGTACCCCTGATACACGATATCCTCAACGGTTACATCTTCCTTCTTGGTTCGTATCTGCTCGAGCACTGTGGGAATTCGCTTGCCACCCATCAGGTTTTTTGTGGAATCCGATTTGGGATCACAGCCAATTTGCATGACGCGATATCCAGCGGCAGCAAGCGCGGCGGAAAGGTGTGCCGTTGTGGTGGATTTCCCGATACCCCCTTTGCCATAGATCGCTATCTTTTTCAATATGCGCTTCCCCTCCAATCGTCTGTCTGGCCGGCCGACGCCGCAAAGCATAGCACGCATGAGGTGCCCGCGCAAGCGATTGGGGCATTCCTTCAGACTCATTTTGGTTTCGCTGGGAATTTCTAAAGAATCCTTAAGAATATGGAAATTGGTCTTGTCAATCGCTTATGCATGCGGTATATACTAATGATATGAACGCAGAAAATAGGGGAACCATTCTTGTCGTCGATGATGAGCCGGACATCCGTGAGATTCTGCGCGTCTTGCTCGCTGACGACGGGTATACCATACGCGAGGCGGCCAATGGCGCCGAGGCGCTTGAACAGATTGCGGAGGATCTGGACCTTGTGATCCTTGATGTGATGATGCCGGGCGAAAATGGGTTTGCCATCTGCAAGGCCATTCGGGAGCGGAGCAACGTGCCGGTTCTCTTTTTGACAGCGCGCTCGCAGGAAATGGACAAGGTTTTAGGCTTGCGGTATGGCGGGGACGATTACCTGAGCAAACCCTTTTCGCCCTCCGAGCTTCAAGCGCGCGTAGGAGCGCTGTCGCGCAGGTACAATGTCTATCAAGGCAATCAGGAAAAACGGCGCGCACTATTCGTTCGGCAAAATATTCAAATTGATTTCGACAGCAGCGCCGTCTGCCGAGATGGCGTACCGATTGTGCTGACAGATTTGGAATACCGCGTTTTATGCTTCTTGGCGGCAAGAGCGGGCGAAACGATTGACAACCGCACGCTGTATGCCGGCGTATGGGATGAACCCTATTTGGAAGGGTCCGCCGCGGGTACGATTATGACGCACATTCGCAACCTTCGCAAAAAGCTGGAGAAAGATCCCGCAAACCCAACGCTGATACGAAATGTCTGGGGGAAAGGATACAGGATTGATGCGTAGTTTTATCATGAGCAAAATCAGCCGTCAGCTTACCTTGGCCCTGCTCCTGTCCCTTGCCTTGGTAAGCGGATTGTATATTGCGCTGCAGCCCATATTGAGCGGGGCAATTTGCCGGTATTATGAAACCAACCCAAGTATTACGCAGGAGAAAACAAAAAAAATCTTGTCTTCCCTGCAAAACTATGTACAGGTAAATAATGTCAGCCCTTCGGATACGGAAAAGCTCTCACAATGGGTAAAAAAGTACCCTCTTACCATTTTACACGTCTATCGGCATGAAGCGATGCTATATGATTCGACGCTATTCACCTCTTCGGGGCTGCATACCCATACCACGGCGCGTTCGCTTTTTGCGCACGAATCGGTGTATTATATTGTTTTTTCAGATGGCACCGCGTTCGTGTCGATTACCATTTTCCCTGAATACGGCATGATCCAAATGATGAATATAGGGCTCCTGCTGATTTGCGGCTTGATTTTCTTGGGGATTATGCTCTTATGCATACGAAAGGAATTGCTGCATTTTACGCGCCTGGAGCAGGATGTGCTGTCTATCGCGGGAGGCTCGCTGCATACCTCTATCCGTGTTCAAGGGCAGGATGAATTGGCAAGCTTATCTGAATGCATCGAAGAAATGCGCCGCTCACTTGTTGCGAAACTACGGCAGGAAGAAGCAAGGCAGCAGGAAAGCTACGAATGGGTCACCGCGCTTTCTCACGATTTTCGCACGCCGCTGACAATGCTGACGGGGTACTTGGAGATCATCAGGCGTCAGAGCCAGGCGCCAACGCAGCAGGCTTACGCGGATAAAGCCTGTCGCAAGGCGACCCAGCTAAAGGAAATGTCCGATTTGCTTTTTGCCTGTTTCTCGCCGAACGCCCTGCAAAACGACGCGCGTATTTGCCTTCCCACGGCATATCTTGAAGAACTGCTTGGCGAATGGATTTCCCTGCTGACAAAAGAGGGGTATACGGTGCGTTTACACGATATGGCGCCATCCTGCGTGTTAGCCCATCAAGACGCTTTGAGGCGTGTCATGGATAATGTGTTTTCCAACCTAAGCAAATATGCGGATCCACTGAAGCCGATCGATATTAGCGCGTATACCGAGAACAACAGGTATACGCTTACCGCCCAAAGCACTTCTCACGCGAGGGTGAATGTACAAAGCGCCGGCTTAGGGCTAAACATCTGTAAGAATCTTATGGCGAATATGCGAGGGAATTTCATCACAGACCAGCGCGGGGATCAATTTTTCTATTGTATCGAATGGGAAATCGCCGATCCGTTGGCGGAAACCGCTTCCGCGTAACCACCGAATTCTGAAGAATTCTCTGGATTACAGCCATTTTCCGAAGGATTTTGAAGGCTGCTTTCAAACGCTTGCACAGTGACGCGTGGCATGATAGGGTATATGCCGTGGTCCCCATCATCTATCAAGCGGAGGCATGTATGCGAAGTCTGCGTAAATTCACGCGCATCCTGTTGGCGGTGGTGCTTACCACCCTGGTGATCGCCTCGCTGGCGCTTACACTGGCGCATACGCATGACGGGAATCAACAGCATGCATGCGCCGCGTGCGCCATACTGCGGCGGATGCATGGAATGATCGGCTTGCCCGTCTCCTCCGGTGCGATGCTATCCGTATTGTTATCCCCTCCTGATAAAAATCGGATCGCTCGTGCCGTGAAGGGTACGGTATGTTCGCTGGTTTCGCTAAAGGTGCGGCTGAATCCGTGAGCGGCCCGGCGGAAACCAATCAAAACAAAAAAGAAACAAATAAGGAGAATAACGATGAAAAAATTGCTTTCACTGGTACTGCTTATGATGATGCTAGCCTCGCTATATCCCGGTGCAAGCCTTGCCGAGGCGTCAAAGCTAAAGGTTGTCACCACTATTTTCCCGCCCTATGATTTTGTTCGCGCGATTGCCGGCGATGCCGTTGAACTGACGATGCTATTGCCGCCGGGTTCCGAAAGCCACTCCTTCGAGCCAACGCCAAGGGACATTATCGCGATTCAAAATTGTGACGTGTTCATTTATACCGGCGGTGAGGCGGACGTATGGGTGGACCGCATTCTCGCGTCGATGGATACAAGCAATATGACGCTGCTGCCGATGCTTGATATGGTCGACGCGGTCGAGGAAGTGATTGTCGAGGGTATGGAGGAAGAGGAGGATGCGCATGAAGAAGCGGAGGTGTTTGATCCGGGATTGGTACGGGCTCGGCCGCTGTCTGACTGGGAGGGTGCATGGAAATCTCTGGCGCCCATGCTGCGGGATGACAGCCTGGACGAGTATCTGCGGCAATATGCTGAGGAAAGGGAACTGACCCTTGACGAAGCTAGGGCAAAACGGGCGGAAGCGTGGAAAACCGATGATTTGCCTTCGTTTTCGATCGAAGGCGACACACTGACGGTGAACGGCCAAGAGGGCACGCATAGCGCGAAATATTCTGATGCGGGCTATGCGCTGGTGGAAGGCGATCATGGAACATCCGTATGGTATCAATACCAAATTATGGAGCCGGCCGCCCCAATGCCATCTTATTTGCTGTTCAATGATCATCAGATTGGGAATGCCGACGCTTCGGAACATGACGAAGAGTCTGTCCCGCACACGCATCTGCGCTACGGCAACGCAGGGTTCGAGGAACTGCTGGACGCCGAAGGGTGGTCTCCGTATTACGTGGCGGAGTACGCCGCGGCGGATGAGATTCTTAAGATGCTGGCCGGTCACGGCCATAGCGAGGCGGAACTAGACGAGCATGTGTGGACTTCGCCGCAAAACGCGAAACGGATCGTTTTACAGATTGCTGACACGCTTTCCGCCTTGGATCCTTCACGCGCTGATTTGTTTGCGCAAAACGCCGCCGCGTATGCCGCCGAATTGGATGCGTTAGACCAGGCGTTCCGGCAAGTCGTGAATGGCGCCGTCCGCGAAACCGTCGTCTTTGGCGACCGGTTCCCATTCCGGTATCTGGCCGACGCGTATGGGCTGACATATTACGCCGCTTTCCCAGGGTGTGCGACCGAAACCGAGGCAAGCGCCGCGACAATTAAGTTCCTCATCGACAAAGTCAACGAAGAGAAAATCCCGGTCGTGTTTACGATAGAACTGTCCAACGGCAAAATTGCCGACGCGATCGCCGAAAGCACCGGCGCGGTAAAGCTGGAACTACACTCGGCCCATAACTTGAGCAAATCTGACTTTGAAAAGAATGTCGGTTATTTGGAACTGATGCGGCAAAATGTGGAGAAATTGAAGGAGGCTTTGAACTAATCCGATCCTGCTTGCGGGGGAGGTGCTTTTGCCCGCGAGAGATTCTCAAAAACGGGCCTTCGGTACGCAAGGCAAACAACAAGGCGTCTGTACAGACGCCTTGTTGTATTGTCCGGCAAGGTTATAACAGTTCGAACATAATGATAATGCCTGCGTATAAATTCGCGATCCCGTGCAGGCACCAGTTTGGCAGGATGGAGCCGTCCGCTTTTTCGCTGACGTATCCCATCAGCCATCCGAGTGCCGCCGTAAACGCGATCACCAACAGGGGTGTCGCTATGCCAAGCGCAGGGAATAGCGTCGCGCCATGCAAGAGGCCAAACAAAACCGCCTGGATTGTATTGCCGATATAAAAGCCAAGTTTGTTAATGAGACGCCTTCCTAAGAATCCACGAAAAAAAAGTTCTTCAGGCAGCGCGGTCGCAAAAAAAGCAAATATGATCACGGGGATAAAGGCTTTGATTCCCTGTCCGGCAAATCGCGCGTTGGCCAGCTGCACGTCGTCTGGGAACATGGGGTCTAAGATAGGCGACATAGCGGCGGTAACGGCTAACGTGACAATGATAGCGATCACAAAATTTTTCTTATGCGTCACAGCCGGTTTTTTGAGGCCAATCCACTTTGTGAAAGAGGTTTTGTCTTTGCGGTCATAAGCCACCATAGCAAGGGAATGGCTGAAAAAGCGATTGTCTGCGTTATGGCAATCCGCAATTCGTTTATAAACAATATTTTGCCTCCTCTCCGGCTGCAACCGTGTGGCAGAACGCATGCCTTCGCGCATTGCGCCGCCGACAGTATACCTTATCCATCCTGCCTTTGGCAATGACCTTGAAATTGCCCAGGGTAAATTGATATCATACAAAAAAAGTGTTATACTATATCAAGAGACATCCCGGGAGGGAACGAATCCTTTCCAAAAGCAGAGGAGGAACTATGCCCCGCGGAGGAAGAAGGCGCGTCGCGTTTCGGTTTTATATCCTGGTGCTGCTGGCGGTCTGCCTGTTTGGGTACGGCCTTTATGTGGCGTGGGATAACCTGGTTCTGCGCACCGCCGTCGTCGAGGCGGGCGCGGCGGTCAGCCAATATCAGGCGGACGCGGTGATTGCCCGCTATGAAAAGCCGGTGTCTGAGGAGAGCGTGACCAAAATAACCCATTATGCCGACGAGGGCCAACTGGTCTACAAGGGCAACCGGATCGCCGCGGTATATTCCGGCTCGTCCAGCCAGTCGGACATGAGCAAGCTGCTCAGCGTCCGCGCGCGGATTAAGGCGAGCCATAAGCAGCTGCGGGCGACGACGTATTCCGATGTGGAGCTCAAGCGCATGAATGATAAAATTCTTGAGTACGCGCACGAATTGGAAAAGATGGTGCATGGCAAGCGGGGCAACCTGCTCAATCTGGAGCGCCTGATGGCTTCGGAGATGGGCAGACGGCAGACGCTTCTTAGAGGCCGCAACGCTTCGGATCAGAATTTAATGAACCTTTATAAAGAAGAATCCACGCTGGAGAAAAAAATTGACAGCTGGATGACCCCATTTTTGGCGGAGACAGACTGCATCGTCAGCTTTTATACCGATGGGTATGAAGGCGTGCTTGACGTCAACGATTTTGATAATATCACCGCCGCCCAGGTGCGCGGCGTCTTAAACGGCGAGGCGCCCGCCTTAACGGCGGTGCAGCGCGGCCGCACGACCGTTTTTCGCCAGGTACGCCCCGCCGGTTGGTATCTGCTGCTCATCAGCCATGATCCCAACTGGAAGCCGGTGGACGGCAACGCCTACAAGGTACAGTTGACGGGGTTTGACGATTTGGTGATTGACGGCGTGGTGACAAGCTCCGCGCGCTCGGGCAACGAGCTGTTGGTGCGTATGACCGTGGGCGGCGACGTGCGCCCGGTGCTCAATGTGCGCACGGCCAAGGCGCAGGTAGGCGAGGGCCAGGTTTCGGGCCTGAAGGTGCCGCTTGGCGCGCGGTATATGCAGGGTGGCCAGGTGGGCGTGGTGCTGGTGGACAACGGAGGTATTTTTGTGCCGATCGATATCGTCGCCATGGACGGCGATTATTATATCATTCGCCCGCAGGTGCCGGGCGCGCTCCGCGAGGGGCAAAAAATCCGTTTATTTTGAGGGAACGCGCATATGATTCAGAAGGCGATCATAGAGAATATAGCGACCTTGCGCGCGGAACTGCTCAGGCATGCGCGGGATCCTATGCACCCGCCCGTGCTCCTGCCGGTGACCAAAACACGCCCTGTGTCCGATATTCTCGCGCTTCGAGCGGCAGGCGTGACCGCCGTCGGCGAGAATCGCACGCAGGAAATTGTGGAGAAATATCCGGCTATATCCGGTGATTTTGCGATTCAATTCATCGGAAGGTTGCAAACGAACAAGATTAAATATATAATAAGCAGGGTATGCATGGTGCAATCGTTGGACAGGCCGGAGCTGGCGGAGGCGCTGGACGGCCGGGCGCAAGCCATGGGGAAGCGCATGCCGGTGCTGGTGGAAGTCAATATAGGCGGGGA
>WRGP01000161.1 GCA_009787135.1 Bacillota bacterium
TCAAGTGCTTTTTTCCATTCCTCAGTAAAAAAATAAGTCTACACAAGGCTTTTTTGTCCTCCTGCTCTATACAACTGTCAAAGACCCGACGTCAAACGCGTGAAACGGCTAAAGGCTTGTACGCGCCGATTCCTTCCCATTTTCGTTGACATTGGCCCCTTTGCCTGCTATAATAAAGCCATCACGAAGGATACATCCTGGGGTGTACGCGAGGTGCGTATTTTTACCCACATTTCGTTAACAGGAGTCTGCGTCAGTCCGTGGCTGCCACGCCCCCTTGCCGCGAGGCATGCCAGGGGACGGCAATAAGCGGCTGCAGGACCCCGACCTGCCAAGGTGGCGGGTGAAAAAATTCGCGGCGGACGGCACCATCGGGACAAAGTTGGAGACGGCATACCGCCGTCTCCTTTTGCGGTGTCGTCTTTTTATATGGGGCCGCTCCCGCCCAATGCTTTATTCATATACCCAGTCCATCCCCACTTGGCAGAGCAAAACGCCGGATTCCGCGTCATAGGTGAAACGAAAGGAATACGGTGAACAGGCTCCGTAAAACCGCTGCTCTCCCTCACGCCAAGCGGTCAGGCCATCCTTCACAATCCCTCGAACCACCTCCGCGCGCTCCTCCGGAAAATTCGCGTTATAGCCGGCCGCGCATAGGACAGCCAAATCGGCAAGGCAGCCGTCATAGAGCGTTTTCTCCCCCGCGGGTAGGTTGTTGTCCGTCAGCATGATGTCAATCGTTGTATCCGCGAGGAGATCATCACCCGCTTGGGGAAGCGTTTTATAATATATCCTGAGCGCTAAGGCGTCGCCGATCTGACCGGCCGCCAGATGAAAGGTTCCATCGGCCGCCGATACGGAAGGGCCCAATTCATAGTCAAAGGGCCTGCCCAGGCGCATGGCTAAGGCGGCGAAGTCCGCGCCAAAGCGTCCCGTATCAAAGGGCGTCATCTCTGTGACGATGGATATGCCTGGCCGCTGAACCTGTTCAACGGCCGCTATATGCGTCCTTACGTTCATTATAAGCATAGCCGGCGTCACGAGCACCAGCACGACGGCTAGAAAAACCAAGATTCCCTTTTCCATCACCAAGCCCCCCTATCTTTTATAGAATACTTTTCAGCACCCACAGCGCGGCCAGGTGGGCCGGGTATAGGGCGTACATGAGCCATCTGGGCGTCCGGGTCCGCTTCGCGCGGGGCCATAAGATCAGCGGCAGCGCGAGAAGGGCCAGCGTCTGCATCCGCACCTTAAAAAACGGCGCGTCCCATATCACTCTGCCGCCCTCGCCCCATAGGACGCAATACGCGCCAAAGCATGCCGCGAGCGCCAGCGGATTGTCCCGCAGGGCCCACAGCAGGAGGATGCACAGCACGCCGCGCACCCCGTAATCCATGGGGACGAGCTGCGAGATCAGCAGCGCCGCCACCGTCATCCATTCCTTTTTTTCCTTCAGGCCCCAAATGCCAACAAGCCCCAGCAGCAGCGTGGCAAAGATGTTCAGCTTCGCCCAGGTATGGCTGAGCGCCCCGTTGAAAAAGGGCTGCGAAATGAGGAGCAGGATCAACAGCCGAAGCGCATACTTGCGCATGTCACGCGTATGCTCCGCGCCAATGGCAATCCCCCACGCAAACAGCGGCAGGGCGGCGCGGCCTATGATCCGCGGCGCGTCCACGCCTGGGAAGAAAATCGCGCCCACGTGGTCGATCACCATGCACACGCCCGCGATTATGCCCAGAAGCCCCGTGTCATGGTTCGTATAGGCTTTTTTTTGCGCGGCTTGCAAGGTACCGTCCCCCCCATCTTTTGTTACGGCAGAAAATAGTATAACGCATTCAGGCTTTTTTGTACACTTGCAAAATGCATAAATCGTGCTATAATCGGTGCGGTTCACGCAAACAAGGAGGCGAACCCTATGCGAATCGTCGTCGTGGGGGACGGCAAGGTAGGCTATACGCTCACCCAGCGGCTTGCGGCCGAGGGGCATGAGCTTGTTGTGATTGATACCAATGGCCGAACCCTCGCCGCGCTGGCGAGCACGCTGGATGTGATCACCCTGCAGGGGAACGGCGCGTCCTATGCCGTGCAAAAGGAGGCCGGCGTACAGCACTGCGAGCTGCTGATCGCCGTGACCTCCAAAGATGAAATCAATATGATCTGCTGTCTGGTCGCCAAGAAGCTGGGCGCCGGGCATACCATCGCGCGCGTGCGCGATCCTGACTACGAGGCGCAGCTTGCGCTTCTGGAGGATGAGCTGGGCCTTAGCATGGTCGTCAATCCGGAATTGTTCGCGGCGCGGGAGATCGCGCGGCTCCTTCGGCACCCGGCCGCCGTTACGGTGGAAACCTTTGCGCAGGGCCGCGTGGAGGTGGTGGAATACCGCGTCCCCGAGGAAAGCGCGCTGGACGGCATGCCGCTGCACAAGATCGGCAATGCCATGAAGGTGCGCCTGCTCGTGTGCGCCGTGCGGCGCGAAGACGAGGTATATATCCCCTCCGGGGACTTTGTGCTCAAGGCTGGCGATCACATTTATCTCATCATGGATCCGGGAGAGGCGGACGCCTTTTTTAAAAAGCTCGGCGTGTATCAGCACCGCATCAAGGACATCATGATCGTCGGCGGCGGCCGTGTGGCCTATTATCTGGCCAAGGAAATGCTGGAAACAGGCGTTCAGGTTAAAATTATCGAAAAGGATGAGGCGACCGCCAGCGAGCTGTGCGAGCGTTTGCCCCGCGCCATGGTCATCCACGGGGACGGCACGGACACGGACCTGCTCTCCGAGGAGGGGCTGGACGATGTGGGCGCGTTCGTGGCCCTGACCGGCATGGATGAGCAAAACATCCTTTTGTCCCTCTACGCGCGCACGCGCACAAAGGGCAAGGCCATTCCCAAGGTGGACCGGCTGGCCTTCCTGTCCGTTCTGGGCGGCATGGGGCTGGATAACCTCATTTCGCCCAAAGCCATCGCCGCCGACGACATTGTCCGCTTTGTCAGAACCATGGAGAACGCCAGCGGCTCCAATGTCGAAACGCTGCACCGTCTGGTGGACGGGCGCGTGGAGGGGCTGGGGTTTGTCGTGAACGACAAAGCCGGTTATCTTGGCCTGCCGCTGTGCGAACTGCCGCTCAGGCCCGGCCTGCTCATTGGCTGCATCGTGCGCAAGGGTGAGACGATCATCCCGCGAGGCCATGATACCATTGAGGCGGGGGACTGCGTGGTCGTCATTGCCGAGGGCCGGGCGCTGCAAGATTATAACGACATTTTCGATCATTCGCGCCGAGGGAATTATGAACCGTAAACTGATTTTGCGCATCCTCTCCCGCGCGGCGTTGGCGGAGGCCGCGCTGTTGCTTATTTCGGCGGTTGTCGGGCTCCTGCATGGAGATGCGGTCCTGATTCCCTTTGGCGTGCCTATCCTGCTGCTCCTGCTCGTATTTCTGGCGCTTGGCCGCGTCAAGCCCCAGTCAAAGGATTTTTTTGCCAGGGAAGGCTTTGTTTCCGTGGCGCTCGCGTGGGGGTTCATGTCGCTGTTTGGCGCGCTGCCGTTTTGCCTGAGCGGCGCGATCCCGTCCTTTTTGGACAGCGTGTTTGAAACCGTCTCCGGCTTTACCACCACGGGCGCGTCGCTGCTGGGGGATGTGGAGCTCATGCCAAAGGGGCTGCTATTTTGGCGAAGCTTCACGCACTGGATCGGCGGCATGGGCGTGCTGGTATTTCTGCTGGCGCTGACCGCGCTGGCGGGCGACCGGTCCATCTACCTCATGCGCGCGGAATCGCCCGGGCCCTCTGTGGGCAAGCTGACGCCGCGCCTTCGCGCGTCCGCGGGCATCCTGTACCTCATCTATCTGGCGATGACGGTTTTGCTCATCGCGCTGCTGCTGCTGGGCGGCATGGAGCCGTTTGACAGCGTTACAAACGCCTTTTCCATCGCGGGCACGGGCGGCTTTGCCGTGCGCAACGGCGGGATCGCGGCCTACCACAGCGCGTACATTGAAAACGTCATGACCCTGTTCATGATCCTCTTTGGGACAAACTTCACGCTGTACTATTTTGTGCTGGCGAAAAAGCCGCTGGAGGCGCTTGCAAACGAGGAGCTGCGCTGGTATCTGGGCATCTTCGCGGCGGCAACCCTGGCGGTCACCATCAGCATTTTGCCGGGATGCGCCGGCGTGCTGGAGGCCCTGCGGCTGGCCGCCTTTCAAAACGCTTCCATGATGAGCACCACGGGCTTTGCCACCGCGGACTTCAACCTCTGGCCCGTGTTTTCGCACATGTTCCTGCTTTTGCTCATGTTCGTCGGCGCGAGCGCGGGCTCTACCGGCGGCGGCTTCAAGGTGTCCCGCGTCGCGCTGCTGCTCAAATCCATCCGGCGCGAGCTTTCCCGCACGCTCCATCCGCGCTCGGTAGGCCGCATCAACTTTGACGGCAAAACGGTGGAGACGGAGACGTCCCACGGCGTGCTGGTGTACCTGAGCGTGTATGTGCTCATCGCCACCACGGGCGTCCTGCTCGTGTCCCTGAACGGATACGACCATGTGACCACGTTCTCCGCCGTCATGGCGACGTTTAACAACATCGGCCCTGGCCTTGGCTTGGTCGGGCCGATGGAAAACTTCTCCGTTTTTTCGCCTTTTTCCAAGATTGTCCTGAGCGCGCTGATGCTTCTTGGGCGGCTTGAGATCTATCCGATCCTGATGGTGTGCTCGCCGTCCGTATGGCGGCGGAAATGAAAAACCGGTGAAAAACCGCTTGACAATCGATTGATTTGGGTTTATAGTGTCACAAATTGAATATCCAAAAAACCGTTGATGCGGAGATAACGGCAGGCGTGCCGTCACAGAGAGCGGGGGAGGCTGAGAACCCTGTACAACGCAGCTTGTCAAATGGACCGCGGAGGGCGCAGTCAAAGGGAAGAGATTCCCAAGTATTCTGCGACGTGGCGCATACGTCAGTTGCGGGGGATATGTTGGTATCCTTTATAAGAGCGCAGGGGTATTCCCTGTGAAACAAGGTGGCACCACGGATAGTCGCTATTCGTCCTTGGCAGAGCTAATGCTTTGCCAAGGATTTTTTTGTGGAAAGAGGCGATTCAAATGGTTTTTATCCTCAAGCCCGATGTGGCAAAAGAAAAAATCGATACCTTCATCATGGGCTGGGAACAAAAAGGGTTTTCAACCATTTTAAGCGTTGGCACGGAGCATACCGCCGTGTGCCTGATTGGGAACACGGCGGAGATCGATGTGGACCATGTGGTGGAGACAAGCGACATCGTGTCCTACGGCAAACGCATTACGGAACAGTACAAGGCGGTCAATCGAACGGTGCATGAGGACAGCACCGTCATCCGCGTGGGAGACGCGCGCATAGGCGAAGGGTTTTTCACGGTCATCTCCGGGCCGTGCTCGGTGGAAAGCGAAGAGCAGATTTGCAAAATCGCTCGGAGCGTCAAAAACAGCGGCGCGAAAATCCTTCGCGGCGGGGCGTTCAAGCCCAGAACCTCGCCGTATGCCTTTCAAGGCAAACAGGCGGAGGGGCTTGCCATGCTGCGGTTGGCGAAAAAGGAGACCGGGCTGCCCATTGTTTCGGAAATCATGAACCAAACGCAGCTTGATTTGTTTGAGGATGTGGACATTCTGCAAATCGGCGCCAGGAACATGCAAAACTTCGATCTGCTCAAGGCGGTTGGCGGGCTGAAAAAGCCGGTGCTGCTCAAGCGCGGCCTTGCGAACACGATTGAGGAGCTGCTCATGAGCGCGGAGTATATCGTGGCCGCGGGCAACGAGCAAGTCATCCTCTGCGAGCGTGGCATCCGCTCCTTTGAAACCATGACGCGAAACACGCTGGATTTATCCGCCGTGGTGCTGCTCAAGCAAAAATCGCATCTGCCGGTGATCGCGGACCCCAGCCATGCCTCCGGCATACGGAGTCTGGTGCCGCCCCTGGCAAAGGCGATCCTGGCTGTTGGCGCGGACGGCATCATGGTGGAAACGCATAACAACCCGGCTAAAGCCCTCTGCGACGGCGCGCAGTCCCTTGACCTGGAACAGTTTCACACGCTGATGGAGGATTTGCGAAAGCGGGCGGCGATGGAAGATAAACAGCTATGACACATTATAAAGAGGAGGCATTGCCATGATCAGACCTGCTTTGGAGGAGGCCAAAAAGCTTGCCGCGGGCTTCACCATTGTGCCCGTCGCGCTGGAGATCCTCTCCGACCAAAAGACGCCCATCGAGATTCTTCGCAACATCCGGCGGCAAAGCGAGTGCTGGTATATTCTCGAGAGCGTGAGCGGCAGCGATAGCTGGGGCCGGTATTCCTTTTTGGGCTACAAGCCCGTGATGACCATTGCGGGGGCTGAGGATACCGTTACGATCCAAGATGGAATGAGCGCGACCGTGACAAACGAAAACCCCGTTAAGGTGGTCAGAGGGCTGATGGATCGCTACAAAAGCCCGCGCATTCCCTATTTGCCGCCGTTCACGGGCGGGTTTGTGGGGTATTTTGCCTATGATTTCGTACGGCACTTCATTCCGGGGCTGACCCTGCGCGCGGTCAATGACGCAGGCTCCCGGGATTTTCACCTGATGCTGATGGATAAGGTCGTCGTGCTGGATCATTTCAAGCAGAAGATCTATATCATCGTCAACGTCCGGACGGAAGACCTGGAGGGCAACTATATCAAGGGCGTCACGGAACTAAAGGATATCGAGAGGATGATCCTGGCCCCGGCCAATCCGTCCGGGGAAGAACCTTCACGCTGCGGCGAGTTCGCGCCCGCCTTTACGGAGGACGGGTTCGCGGAAATGGTCAAAACGGTGAAGCGGCATATCGCGGAGGGCGACATTTTTCAGGCCGTCATTTCCAACCGCTTCAAGGCCCCTTTCAAAGGCAGCCTCATGAACACCTACCGCCTCCTGCGCACCATCAACCCATCGCCCTATATGGTGTACATGCGCCTTGGCGGTATGGAGATCGCCTGCGCCTCCCCGGAAACGCTCGTCTCCCTGCGCGACGGGGAAGTCAGTTCCTTCCCGCTGGCAGGCACCTGCCCACGCGGCAAGACGGCAGAGGAGGACGCCGCGCTTTGCCAAGCACTGCTTGAGGACGAAAAGGAGCTGGCCGAACACGACATGCTGGTGGACCTTGCCCGCAACGACCTTGGAAAGGTTAGTCGCTTTGGCAGCGTAAAGGTTCGCGAATACCGGCAGGTCAAGCGGTTTTCCCACGTCAGCCATATTTCCTCGCACGTCACGGGCGGGCTTCGCGAAGGGATGGACGCCATGGATGTGATCGCCGCCACGCTTCCGGCGGGGACGCTTTCCGGCGCGCCCAAGAAGCGGGCGTGCGAGATCATCGACGCGGTCGAGGGCATCCGGCGCGGCGTGTACGGCGGCGCGATAGGCTACATTGATTTCGCGGGCAACATGGATATGTGCATCGGCATCCGCATGGCGGTGCTGAGGGATGGCGCCGTATACGTTCAGGCGGGCGCCGGCATTGTGGCGGATAGCGTGCCGGAAAAGGAAGCGCGGGAAGCGCGAAGCAAGGCGGGGGCGGTCATGGAAGCGCTGAAAAACAGCGGGGAGGTCGGAGCATGGTAGTGATTATCGATAATTATGACAGCTTTACTTATAATTTATATCAGATGGTGGGCGCGTTGGCCGCGGATGTCACGGTGATATACAACGATCAGATGCGGCCGTCCGAGATGGAGACCCTGCGGCCCTCGCACATCATCATCTCCCCAGGCCCCGGGAGGCCGAAGGACGCGGGCGTCTGTGAGGAGGCGATCCGTCATTTCGCGGGCAAGCTGCCCTTGCTTGGCATCTGCCTGGGCCATCAAGCCATCTGTGAAGCCTTCGGCGCCACGATCACCTACGCGAAGGCGCTGATGCACGGGAAGCAAAGCATGGTGCATATCGCCAACGGAAGCCCGGTTTTCCGCGGGCTGCCGCCGCTGCTTACGGCGGGGCGGTACCACTCCCTCGCGGCGGACCGC
>WRGP01000162.1 GCA_009787135.1 Bacillota bacterium
AGTATGGCGGGGAATGAATTTTTCTGTTGACAATAACTGCAAATTGCAGTAAAGTCTTGTTGGGGCACTCCTGCCTGGGGTAAAATCTATCCGTACATCCGTAATAGGCGGCGTTCCATTCTCAATCTTGCCAATGGAACTGTCAAAGAAATGGATACCCCATCCGGGCCTTCCGCGCAGGCTCCGCAAAAAGCCTGTTTTTTACGAAATAGACCGGAATTTGACCGGAAGTCCGGCTATAGTATAATTTTTCACTTATAATAACCTGTGGGAAAAATTGGCAGGATTGGGCATGGAACACATCCTAAAGATGCAGAGATTGAGCAGCCTGTTCATATTTACAATTGGACAGGTTATAAAAATAATAAGCCAAATAATAGAAGAAATCAAACGGTCTTGATAGCCTTTTTGTAAGGCGGGTGTTGAAAATGAAGCATGAGTATGTTGACCGATATCGTGAATTGGGGCTTCGTGTCAGTCTGCTTCGAAAAATAAAGGGCTATACGCAAGAACAGCTTGCGGAAAGGGCGGGCAAGAGTTTGACGTTTATCGGCAGCATTGAAGCGCCAAACATGCCTACGTCGGTATCTCTGGAAACGATATTCGACATTGCGAACGCGCTGGAGATGCCCGTATACCAACTCTTTCTTTTTGAGAACGACATAAAGCCATAGGGGGTTGGGTCACTGCGGCGTATGAATCGCAAAAGAATAGTGTCCCATCCTCTGTAACGCCCATACGGGCGCGCAGGTCAAATAGCCAATATCCATGCTGTTGGAGGAATTGCTATGCAACTTGACTATCCGGCCATTGGCAGGCGCATTCAACTGCGCCGCAAGCAAAAGCATATGACGCAGGCAAACTTGGGCAAGGCGGCGGAGGTTTCGGCCTCTCTCATCAGAGGCATCGAACGGGGCGCCAGCATTCCCAGCCTGGAAACGATCTTCCGCATTTCAAAAATACTGAATGTATCCGTCGAATCTCTGCTTGCCGGCGTTCCCTCCGCGGCAGGACCCGCGCCGGCAGGAACGCATAAGGTGCGTATGCTAAACGACATCATGCATGTGCTCTACAAATACTCCGATGAATGGCTCCATAAGGAAGCGGGGGATGTAGGGGCCGGATACTAAAAGCCGCGGCGGTTTGCCGCTGCGGCCCGTTTTTCGGTCAGGGGCGGTCAATTCTCTGGCGTCTCTCCCCCAACCTTTTTCGTCATCACAACCCGCGTTCCCTTGCCCACCTCGGACGTGACCGCCAGGGAATCCATGAACCCCTGCATCACGGCAAAGCCCATGCCGCTGCGCTCCATCTCCGGCTGGGTGGTGAAGAGTGGCTCCATGGCCTGATCGATATCGGGGATGCCGACGCCCTCGTCGCTCACCTCAATGCGTATGGTCTGCTCGCCGGGGAGAAGCTCCGCCGCGAGCGTGATGGTGCCCTTGCCGCCGCGCGGGTAGGCATGCACGACGGCGTTCGTCACCGCCTCGCTGACGGCTGTTTTCACATCCGTGACGGTTTCCAGGGTTGGGTTGAGCTGTACAAGAAACGCCGCGATGACCACGCGCGCGAAGGATTCATTTTCAGGGCGGCTGTCGAACTGTAACCTCATAACGTTGGATTCCATCTTTTCTATTCCCTCCTACCGGCACTTTTCAACGATTTGGTACAGCCCGGACATCTGAAAAATGCGGTCCACCTGCGGGCTTAAGCCCCGGACCGCTATGCTGCCATTGCGCCGGGATAGCGTGCGATAGCGGCCGATGATCACGCCGATGCCCGAGCTGTCCATAAAGCTCAGGCCGTTGAGGTCGATTACCAGCCGCTTGACATGCTGATCCGCGATGAGCGCGTCCAGCGACGCGCGCACGCGGTCCGCGCTGCAATGGTCCAATTCCCCTTCAAGCTGTACAGTCACCGTGTCTCGCGTGACGGTCGCCTTGCCAGCCGTGGCGTACCGCTGTTCGTTCATGCCGTCTCCTCCTGGCTTCATTCATTGGTACATGGGTTCTGGATAAAGTCCCCCTTATCCTGCCTCGAAAAATAGAGGTTTATGCGTTTTATATGGCAACTTTCGCTGTTTTTTTTATTTCTTCGCGCGCAAACGCCCGGCGCATCAGGGTTTCGGCTTCCCCACCGTCCAGCCATTCTCTGTCCAGCAGGGTCTCGGCCAGCTCCGTGAGCGCCCTTCGATGCTCCTCCAGCACCGCCTTGGTCATGCCGTATACACGGCCGAGCCTTTCTTTGACCGCTACCTCGCCGTTCGCCGCGCCAAACTGGGCCAGCACCTGGCGGGAAACAAGCCCCGTGTCGCTGTCCATGCCCCACTCAAGGCACATGCGCGCGGCCAGTTCCGTGGCGTGCATCAAATCGTTGCCCGCGCCGGTGGTGATTGAGGACGAGCCAAACGCCAGTTCCTCCGCCGCGCGCCCCGCCAGGGCAATGCCGATATGCGCCTCAAGCTGCGCGAGCGTCATGAGCATGCGATCCGGCGGCACGGCCATGCTGTAGCCCGCGGCGCCGCGCGTGGAGGGGATGATGGACACGCGGGACAGGCGGCTTTCCGGCTCCAGAAGCACGGTAGCCAGCGCGTGGCCCGCCTCATGAAAGGCCGTGAGCTCACGCTCGCGCCGGTTGCGGCCCGTGCTGAGTTTTTCATCGCCCACAACGACCGAGCGAAACGCGAAACCGACATCCTCCGCGGTGATCACGCCCTCGTTGCGGCGCGCGGCCCGCAGCGCGGCTTCGTTGAGCATGCTCTCCAATTTCGCGCCGCTGAAGGACACCGTGTCGGCGGCCAGGCGTTCAAAGTCTACGTCGCGCGCCATGGGCTTGCCCTGGCTGTGGACGGACAGGATACGCAGCCGCCCGGCGCGGTCCGGCATGCCGACTTCAATCTGACGGTCAAAGCGGCCCGGCCGGGTGAGCGCGGCGTCCAGCTTGTCCGGGCGGTTGGTGGCGGCCAGAACGATAATGCCTTCGTCCTTGCGAAAACCGCTCATCTCGGTGAGGAGCGCGTTGAGCGTCTGTTCCCGCTCGTCGTTGCCGCCCTCGCGGCGGCCGCCCAGCGCGTCGATCTCATCGATGAAAACAACGGCGCGGCCGCTTTTGCGCGCCTTCTTGAACAGCTCCCGCACGCGTGAGGCGCCCACGCCTACGTACATCTGCACAAAATCCGATCCGCTTACGCTGTAGAACGGGACGCCCGCCTCGCCGGCCAGCGCGCGCGCCAGAAGCGTCTTGCCCGTGCCCGGCGGCCCGTACAGCAGAACGCCCCTGGGTGCGCGCGCGCCATACTGGGCATACTTATCCGGATGGCGCAGGACGTCGACGAGGCTGCGGAGGCTGTCCACCGCTTCATCGAGGGCCGCGACATCCGAAAAATGCTGGTTTGGAATATCCTCTACCAATTCGAAACCGCGCTTTTTGGGCCTAAAACGATTCTTGATCGATTGGAACCATTTGTCAAAAGCGGTCATTGTTTCCAGCTCCATATCCAATATACATTATCATGGTTCAAAGTATACATAGGAAATCGCGGGAAGTCCACGGCAATGTTTACCTGCCATGGATGGTAACTACATGGGACACACTACTTTGGCAGGTTATGACGAGGAGGCGGCGCTATGTCGCGTAAAAAAAGGGAAAATAAGCAGCAGGTATTTGAGCCGATTCCAAGGGAGCGCGCGATGGTGCTCTATGACGAGGAAAATCAGGCCCTGTTTGCCGCGCGCGTATCTTCCGCCGCGGAAGAAAAGGGCATTGCCAGGCGCGATGTGGCGCTGATGGGGCGCGAAGCCGCGCTCGCGAAAACAGGCGGGCCTTTGGCGAAGCGGCCCGGGCCCTCGAAAAAAGAAGTGAGAAAGCGCCGCAGGCGCGTATGGCTGTCGGTTGCGGCCGGTTTTTTCGTGGGCGCTATTTTGTTTGGCGTGTTTGTGATGGATATTCCCCACTGGCAGTCTTTGAATATCACCAAACTCACACGCCTGTCGCAGACTTCGCGCATGTACGACCGAAACGGCGCGCTGATCACCACGCTGCAGGGCAGGGAGAACCGCACGGTGATACGGCTCTCGCAGGTTCCGGAGGAGGTGCAAAACGCGTTTGTCGCCGCGGAGGATTTGCGCTTTTACAACCATCACGGCTTTGACCTGGTGCGCATCTTTGGCTCAATCCTGGCGAACCTGCGCTCCAGAACATACTCGGAAGGCGCGTCGACCATCACGCAGCAGCTTGTCAAGCTTACCCATCTGTCGGAGGCGAAGACCCTGGCGCGAAAGGGCGAGGAGCTATACCTGGCGATTCAATTGGAATCTCGGTATACAAAGCGGGAAATTTTAGAAATGTATTTGAACACGGTCTACTTTGGAGAAGGCGCGTATGGCCTCCAAGCGGCGGCGGAACTGTACTTTGGCAAAAACGCGGCCGAGCTGACCGTCGCGGAGGGCGCGGCCCTGGCCGCGACAATCAAGGCCCCTTCCGCCTACGGCCTGACGACCGGCCCGGAAACCAATAAAACCAGGCGTGACTACATCCTGCACACGATGATAGACAATGGTTTTCTTAGCGCCGAGGCGGGAGAGGCCGCGATGGGGGAGGAGATCGCGCTCGCCGCGATAAAGCCGCGCGTGCTTGTGCATGGCTGGTTTGTGGACGCGGCGCTCAAGGAGGCGCAGGATATCTTGGGCATTACGGCGGACGAGCTGCTTGGGGGCGGCTATTATATTGAAACGACAATGGACCCGGGGCTGCAGACCATCGCGGAGAACCTGTTCGCCGACGCGAAAAATTTTCCCGCCAACGCCGCGGACGGCACCCTGTGCCAGGGCGCCATGGCAGTTGCGGATATTCATGACGGCGGCATGCTGGCGCTGGTGGGCGGGCGCGAGTATAAGACCATGCGCGGGTTTAACCGCGCCACAGACATGCGCAGATCGCCCGGCTCATCCATCAAGCCGCTGGCGGTGTACGCGCCCGCGCTGGAAAAGGGGTATACAACGGCAAGCGTATTGTGGGATGAGCGGCGCGTATTCAGCGGAGGCTATAACCCGCGCAACAGCGGCGACCACTATTATGGCGCGGTCACCGCGCGGCGCGCGCTGGCGCTGTCGATGAACGTGGCGACGGTGCAGCTGATGCAGGAGATTGGTGTCGGCACGTCAACGAGTTTTTTGCGAAAGGCCGGTGTCGCGCTGACCAATACGGACGCAAACCTTTCCCTGGCGCTTGGCTCCATGACGCAGGGCGTGACCCCCGCGGAAATGGCGGCCTCCTACGCGATGTTTGGCAACCAGGGCGTGTACAACCCGCCCTATACCGTGGCGCGCGTTTTTGCGCCGGATGGCGGCAAGGTGTATGAACACAAAGCGGCCTCACGCACCGCGATGAGCCCGCAAAACAGCTACCTGATCACGAGCATGCTGCAATCCGTCACAAACTGGGGCACGGGCGCGAAGCTGTCCGCCACGGGTTTGAACGTGGCGGGCAAGACGGGCACGAACTCGCTGGTGGGCATCTCGGGCAACCGCGACGCGTGGATGGACGCGTATACAAGCGACTTTGCTTTGGCCTGCTGGATGGGCTTTGACGCCACGGACGCAAACCACCGCCTGCCCTCCCGCGTGACAGGCGGCGACGCGCCGGCGGCCATGGCCACCGCGTTCTTCCGCGCCGCGTACCGGGACAGGGCCAAACCGTCCTTCAAAGTGCCCAGCGGCCTGGTCTGGCTGACCATCGACACGGCGGCTACCACGGCAAACGGGTCCCCGATGCTGGCGGGCAGCTATACGCCGTCAAACTACAAGCTCAGCGAGGTCTTTCTGGAATCCAACCGGCCGTGGCAAACCAGCAGCATGTGGCAGACGCCGCGCGCGCTTTCGTATTTCTATATTGATTACGAATCTTCGGGCCATCCCAAGCTCGTCTTTGGCGCGAGCGACAGCGCGAACTACCGCGTGGAGCGCGTTAAGGACGGCAGGTCCATGGTGATTACCGAGTTGTACGGCTCGGCGGGGCAAACCCTGACCTATACGGACTGGACGGCCGTCGCGGGCGAGTGGTACACGTATCGCGTGACCCCCGTACACGCGGGCATGCTGGATTCCGGCGTGCTGTTGGAAGGTCCGTCGTCGTCCCAGAGCGTGCAGGCGAAATGGGCGAGCTCTACGGTTTTGGATGGGGTGAAGAAGTGGCTGGTCGGTGGGTTTTAGGATAATTTTGGGCAGCGCTATGGGAGGCAAAATCTCAGACAACCGCCCTGTTGGCTGTAAACCTACAGGGCGGTTCGCTTGCCTATCCTCGCATAGTTCTACAATGAATTTTAATATTTTATGGATACATTTTAGCCGGATGATCGTTTAAATAGATATTACAATATTTAACAATTTGTTTGATTTACGAACATAAGTTCTTATGGTATGCTTGCCATATAATAGAGAAACGCTTGTTCCCTACCGTATAGCGAGGCGAGGAGGTTGCCAAGGCATGGACCGAAATTTATTGGAGTTATTGTGGCTGCTAGAAAGTGCTGCTGACCGCGACGCTTTTATGGATTTGGCTATTGCTCTTCTGGCTCGCTATCAGGGCGAAGGGCTTTCAGAACTGCCTTTTGAACAGCGGGAGGCGCAGCCATAAAGCTGTTTAAAAGCTGCCTTTCCTTTTTGTCTTGAGTTTTTTTGTCCCTGCCTACAAGTTCGTCCAAGGGGACGGCAAAATGTTCGGCCAAGATGATAATCTCCTCTACCGTAGGCTTACTTCGGCCTATTCTCCAGTTGTTTACCTTGTCCTTTTTAGCGCCAAGGATGCGGCAAATTTCCGCGTCGCTGACGCCATTGCTTTTTAAGAATTCCAATACCTTGCCGGCAATTTGATGCATGGGGCACCTCTCTTAGAATTCCATAAGATTGCTGTTTACAATTGGGTATTATCTACAATCATGCAGGAAAATTTTAGGCAAACCATGAAATAATGGAAGAGTTTCTAAAATTTCCTTGACTTCTTAAAAATTAAGAAGTATAATACCAACAAACAGGCAGCCCATTTATACAGGTCACCACACATAATGCAATATATCATAGCAAGTAACGAAAAGCAAGCAGATTGTGCGGGGTGAACGGGTAAGCGGCTTGAGACAAGGGGCTGAAGATATGCGGGCGGAAGGCCCAGAGAGACGACAATTTATAGTAAGGGGAGGGACATCACGTGAAAAAAGCAACCCATATAGGGGATTTTAAGAAATACCCATTCCTTATGGTATTCCTCGTGTTGATAGCCTTTTGCGCGTATTTCTACGTCGCAAGAAATAACATGGATGAGACACTATTAAAAGAGATGATCGCTGACCGGCGAGTAGCAATTGACACGATTTGCGATACCATTAACAGGTTCGTGGAGGCCGATAACGATTGGGCTACCTACGACTATGTAACGATACTTTCGGGTGTCGTAGCGGAACTGGACGCGGCACGGGGAGTCTATGCCGAGCTCTTTGATACGGACATGCACAACCTCTCGAAACGATGGCAAGCTTTTGTTGAGGACGCAGCATTTGAAGCGGAAGACTATCCGGCACTTCTGCAGACGATGCGCGAGAACGAGCGCGGCGAGGTGACAATATGGTTTGACAAGCCCGACACGCCGTCACACGATATACACATTTACTACCGGTGGGTGCCGACAAATAAAGCCTTGGAGGGCAGACTGCTCATAGTGCTTGGCGTATCAAAGTATGCCATTAATCATAATATCAGTTCATGGATCACATATGGCGCCGCCGCATTGATTGCGGTTACGGCGGTGCTGATGCTAGGCGCCGTTATGCTGTTATGCCGTCTCGGATACATTTATCAGCAAAGGGGAGGTGCCGATAAGTGGAGACGCAAAATATTTTCGTGATCATTGGACAAGTCTTGTTTGCGGTGGCCGGGGCAGTCGCCAAGTGGCTTGGCCTGAAGGATATGGAACGGCAACGGACACTGGTCGCGGAAGCGGCAACGGCGGCGTTTGCCGG
>WRGP01000163.1 GCA_009787135.1 Bacillota bacterium
CGGGGACGCAAGCCGCTTGAGAAACCCGCCGCGCTCTCCCGCGCCGCCATCCCCCGCCACACCCGGTGCGCCAATAAGCCACCACAGAGAGGTGTTCACCAAATAGTACAGCAGCACGCTGCTGACGCCAGCTTCCCCAAAGATGGCGCGGCATACGGGCATACCGATAAACAAGGTGTTCCCAAACGTAAACAGCGCGCGAAAAACACCTCGCCTGGCGCTCGGGATGCGAAGCGCTTTGGCGATCGGCATGGACAGCATATACATCACCGTTAAGACGATTAACGGCGCCAGCAGGCTAACCGCTCCGTCAAGCAGCATATCCCGGCTGTATTCGCTGAGGATATTCGAAAAAATGAGCCCTGGCATGCCGATGCGCAGCGTAACACGCGACAGGATCACCGGCGCGTTTTCACCCAGCCAGCCTTTGCGCTGAAATAGATAGCCCGCGCCGATCATCAAAAAGATAGCTGTGACAATCCGAACCGCGCTTTCAAGCATGAGGCACCTTTCTTCCGCCTTGGCAGTCCTTGCGATATTTTTGATTCGTGGGCCCTATTCTACAAACGCCCCATAGATGGCCCGCACCGCTTTTTCAAAATCGCCGTGATCCACGCCCACGATGATGTTCATCTCGCTGGATCCCTGGTCGATCATGCGCACGTTCACGCCCGCGTCCATCAGCGCGCCAAAGAGCTTGCCGGACGTGCCGCGCTGGCGTACCATGCCGCGCCCCACGGTGGCAATGAGCGCCAGATCGCTTGTAACATCCACGGAATCGGGCTCGGTCAGTTCATAAATCCGGTTGACCAGCGCGCCCTCTCTGCCCTCCAGCTGCTTTTCATGCACCACCAGGCACAGCGTGTCAATGCCCGAAGGCATATGCTCAAAGGAAATGCCCTGCTCCTCCACTGCCTGCAGCACGCGGCGGCCAAAACCCCTTTCGCCGTTCATCATCGCCTTTTCCACCGTGATGACGCGAAAGCCCTTATGCCCCGCGATGCCGGTAATGGTAGAATCCGCACTGTCCGCCCGCGGGACGACGCGCGTGCCGGGGTGCTCCGGATGTACCGTAGAGCGGATGTTCACCGGGATCCCCTTCTTGCGCACAGGAAAAATGGCGTCCTCATGCAATACGGCGGCGCCCATGTATGACAATTCGCGCAGTTCGCGATATGTCAGGCAGTCGATCAGCTTTGGGTTGTCAACAATGCGCGGGTCAGCCATCAGGAAGCCCGGCACATCGGTCCAGTTCTCATAGAGGGAAGCCATAACGGCGCTGGCGACGATCGCCCCGGTGATATCCGAGCCGCCGCGTGAAAAGGTATGGATGGTCCCGTCCGGCAGGCTCCCATAGAACCCGGGAATCACGGCGTAGGCATGCGCGTCCAGCGCGGCCTTGCAGGCGGCTTCCGTGCGCTCGGCGTCAAGCCGTCCGTCCCGGTCAAACCAGATCAAATCCTTCGGGTCCACAAAATCCCAGTTCAGGTATTCGGCCAGCATCATGCCGCATAGATATTCGCCCCGGCTGGCGATATAGTCAGCCGTCTTTTCTTGGGGAAAGCGGCCGCGGATGACGTCCATTTCCGCTTGCCAGCGGCCTGTCAGCGAAAGCGCCTCGGCAATCTCGCGGTAGCGCGCCTCAATCTTGGCGAAGGTCTTCATGAAATCTTCTCCGGACATCATTTGGCCGTGGCACTTGTACAAGAGGTCCGTTACTTTCTCATCGTCATCAAAACGTTTGCCGGGCGCGGACGGAACCACATAGCGGCGCGTCGGATCCGCGCCAAGGATGGAAGCGACGTTTTGAAACCGCGCCGCGTCACATAGAGAGGTCCCGCCAAACTTGGTAACAATGATGGACAAAGCGATCACTCCGTTTCCTTTCATCTACAGGAGACAATGCCGCTACAGCGTATGATTCGCCTGCGGAGGCGGTGCATGTATGCGCCGTCTTCATAAATGATTGCAATATCTTACCACAAATACGCGGGTTTGGGAACAGCCGATTTTGCAAGAATTGGCAAAACATCCGTCATATTTTGATTTTTTCGTGAGCGATTGCCGTGTTCGCATCCTTCCGCGATTCGGATTTTTAGGATATACAAAAAAGAGAAGAAGTGATAAACTCAGCGCATGATGGGCGATAAAAGGCGGGCAAACGAATATTCCTGTCGAGAATCCTGGCGTTACGCGTAGCGGCAAAGATGAGGATTGGAGGGCACAATGCCAATGACCAACGCTGATATTTTACGCATTGCGATAGAGCAGCACGCCGTTGACGCGAATTGTTCCCCAAATGACTTCTTGCGGTCAGAAAACGTGGTTGTGATTTCAAAGCCGAATGAAAACGCCCGGCGTTACTTGACTCTCCCGTTTTTCTGTGATCTGATTTCATACGGCTCGAACATCGTCGCCTCTGTGGACGAGCGCGTTTTTGAGTTTGTGAAAAAGTATATTGACACGGAATATCCGCATGGCTGTTTTGAAATGCCGCGGATACACCATTTAACAAACGAATTTCGGAAATATGGCTTCTTGCCGTGCTATCAGGCGGAATACTGGCTTCCAGATGTCGAAGTATTAAAGGCGCTCCCTTGCCGTTATGAAATACGAAGGCTGGAGCGGGATGATTTTGCCGCGTTATATCTGCCCGAATGGCGTAACGCCCTATCCTCCAAGCGACCACAGTTGGATATGCTTGGGGTTGGCGCGTATGACGGTGGCAAGTTGATCGGGCTTTCCGGATGCTCCGCAGACTGTGATACCATGTGGCAGATAGGGATTGACGTTCTGCCGGCATATCGGCGGCAAGGTATAGCCGCCTCCCTTACATCCAGATTGGCTATTGAGGTGATGAAAAGGGGGAAAGTTCCATTTTATTGCTGTGCGTGGTCAAATCTCAGTTCCGCAAGAAATGCCATCAAAAGCGGATTCCGTCCGGCTTGGGTTGAGCACACGGCGATTGAAAAGGAAAAGGCGTTGGAATGGAACGCACATAAGCACTTTCCCAAACAAATCACAAATGAAAATGACCTTTGGTCTGCCCTCGACAAGCTCGTTTCCGATTCAAAAATAATCATTGACCGTTCCAAAGGCAGCTGCCATCCGAAATATCCGAATTTCGTATACCCTGTCGATTACGGCTATCTTGAAAACACATCCTCAATGGATGGCGGCGGAATTGACATTTGGAAAGGTACAGACGGTGAAAATATTGATGCCATCATCTGCACGGTGGATTTGATGAAGAAGGATAGCGAAATAAAAATTCTCATTGGATGCAGCGAGGACGAGAAACAGCTTGTCTTGGAAACGCACAACAGTGAGTACATGAAAGGCATGTTGATCCGGCGGGATAGCAATCCGCCAATGTTGCCCCATCCATGATGGCACAGGGTATGCCGCTCAGGCTTGTATGCTGCCGCATCTTTGCCGCCACGCTTAACGCCGGGATTCTCCTAAAATCCGAACCGCGGGTATCCTTGCCTCGCCTTGACATTCCCCCGGCTCCCCGCTATAATACCCTTAACGCAAAGACGGGAGCAAGTACGCTGGCAAACCCCCTCAGAGAGGTTCCGGTTGGTGCGAGGAACCGGCGGGCCCCAGACGGAATACATCCCCGAGCACGAACGTGAAGCATGGGATCATGTGCGTAGCGAACGCCGGCGCGCCGGATACAGCGCGGCCAGAGAACGGGCAGCTTGCGAAGCCGCCCGCCAAACGGAAGTGGTACCGCGTTTGACGACGCCTTCTTGAAAAAGGCGTCGTTTTGTATTGTTTCATTGTCAGCAAGGAGGATCCCCCCATGAACAACCCCTTTGCCAAACGGTTTGACGGCGTAGCGGGCAGCGCCATCCGGGATATTTTCAAACTCTTAAACGTGCCGGGCATGATCTCGTTTGCCGGCGGCAACCCGTCGGACGCGGCGCTGGAAAATGAACTGATCGCGGAAATTTCCAGAGACGTGCTGCTAAGGGATGGCAAAAAGCTTCTGCAGTACGGCGCTACAGAGGGCTGGCCCCCCTACCGCGCGGAGACGGCAAGGTTTTTGCGCGAGGAGATCGGCATCGCGGTGGAGGAAAGCCAGCTCCTGCCCACCGCCGGCTCCACGCAGGCCATTGACCTGCTGCTCAAGGCGCTCATCGACGAAGGTGACACCGTGCTGGTGGAAGGCCCGTCTTTCCTGGGCACCCTGCAGGCCATGAAGCTCTATGGCGCGAACACGGTGTCCGCTCCGATGGATGAAGACGGCCTGGTGCTTGATCGGCTGGAGGACGCCATCCGCCGCCATAAACCCAAGCTCCTCTATACCGTGCCTAACTTTCAAAACCCCACGGGCGTCACGCTCGCCTCGGACCGCCGCAGGGCAATCGCCGCCATGGCCGAGCAGTATAACTTCATCGTGGCGGAGGATGACCCCTACCGCGGCCTGCGCTATCACGGCGCGCCGCGGCCGTCCATCTTCTCCTTTGATGAAACTGACCGCGTCGTCTATCTCACCAGCTTCTCCAAGCTCATCTCGCCCGGCCTGCGCGTCGGCGCGGCGGTCACGCGGGACGCGGACCTCCTGCGCAAGCTCACCGTCGGCAAGCAGAGCACCGATGTTCACACGCCGGGCATCACGCAGGCTATCGTCGCGGAATACTTAGGCCGCGGCTTGCTCGCGCCCCACATCGGGCGTATTTGCGACCGATATCGGGTGCAGCTTTCGCATATGCTAGACGCGCTGGACGCCTTTCCAGAGGGCGTCAGGGCCACACGGCCGGAAGGCGGCTTGTTCGTCTGGGTGGAACTGCCGGCAGGCTATGACGCCGTAAAGCTCCTGCCAAAGGCCGTGGAAAAGGGCGTGGCCTATGTGCCCGGCACGCACTTCTACGCGGGCGGCGGCCACGAAAACACGCTGCGCCTCAATTTCTCCAACAGCGAGCCGCATGTCATCGACAAGGGCATGGACATCCTCAAAACTGTCGTCAAGGAGGGCTGACAATGCACATTCTCGACATCTTCAAGGAGCGCGGCTTTTTCGCGCAAGTGACCTTTGAGGAGGAGCTATACAAACAACTGGAGGAGCCGACCACATTCTACGTCGGCTTTGACCCCACGGGGGATAGCCTGCATATCGGACACTACATCCCCATCATCGCCATGGCGCATATGCAGCGCGCCGGGCACCGGCCGATCGCGCTTATGGGCGGAGGCACGGCCATGGTGGGGGATCCGTCCGGCAAGACAGAACTCCGGCAGATGCTCACGCCGGAGACCATCCGGCATAATGTGGCCGGTATCAAGAAGCAGATGGAGCGCTTTCTGGACTTTGGCGAGGGGAAGGCTATCATCGTCAACAACGCCGACTGGCTGCTCAAGCTGAATTACGTGGATTTCCTGCGCGAGATCGGCGTGTACTTCTCCGTCAACCAGATGCTCACGGCGGAGTGCTATAAGCAGCGCCTGGAGAAGGGGCTCACGTTTTTTGAGTTCAACTACATGCTCATGCAGGGGTATGACTTCCTTGAGCTGTTCCGCCGCTATGGATGCCGCCTGCAGTTGGGCGGGGACGATCAGTGGAGCAACATCCTGGCCGGCGCGGATCTGGTGCGCCGCAAGGAGCGGGAAAAGGCCTTCGCGCTCACGTGCAAGCTGCTGCTCACCGGCGACGGCATGAAGATGGGCAAGACGGTCAAGGGCGCGCTCTGGCTCGACCCCGCAAAAACCACACCCTACGAGTTCTATCAATACTTTCGCAATGTAGACGACGCCGATGTGGAAAAGTGCCTCGCGCTGCTGACCTTCCTGCCCATGGACGAGGTGCGCCGCCTTGGGAGCCTGAGGGATAGCGGGATCAACGAGGCCAAGCGCGTGCTGGCCTTTGAGGTCACAAAACTCATCCACGGCGAGGAGGAAGCCGGAAAGGCCCAGCAGGCCGCGGCTTCGCTGTTTGGCGGCGGCAGCCTGGAGGGCTCCGTGCCCACCACCGCGCTTTCGCGGGAGGAACTGCTGGAGGACAACCGCCTCACCACGCTGCTGGCCCGGTGCGGGCTGGCCAAGTCGCGCGGCGCGGCCCGCAAACTCGTCGAGCAGAACGCCGTCTCCGTGGCGGACGTGAAAATAACCGATGTGGAAGCCCGCATTGCGGAAGATCAAATTCCCGCGGACGGCCTGATGCTCAAGGTGGGCAAAAAGACGCATCACCGCCTGACGCTGCGGTAATGGAGCATGGCTACAAGACCCTGCGGCACGCGGGGTCGGACAGCTTTACCGTCAAGAAATCTCGGTTCATAGGCCACGGCAGCCCGGCGCGGACCGAAAAGGAAGCGCTGGACTTTCTTCGCCAGATCCGTGAGAAGCACAAAGACGCCTCGCATAACTGCTGGGCGTATATCATCGGCCGCAACGCCGGCATCATGCGCTACTCGGACGACGGCGAACCGGGCGGCACGGCGGGCCTGCCAATCATTGAGGTGATCAGGGCCAGGCAGGCTGTGGATTGCTGCGTGGTCGTCACCCGCTATTTTGGCGGGGTGCTGCTGGGTGCGGGCGGCCTCACGCGCGCCTATGCCCAGGGCGCGAAAGCCGCGCTGGACGCCGGCCAGATCATCACCATGGAGGACAGCGTCCGCCTACGGGCCGGTGTGGAATACCCGCTCTGGGGCCGCGTGGAGCATGCGCTGAAGGCCTTGCCCGTGCGCGGCGAGGGCGCGGAGTTTGGCGCCGCCGTTACCGCCGCGTTTATTGTGCGCAGCCGAGACCGGGCGCGTGTAGAAGAGGAATTGACGCGCGTTACCGATGGGCGCGTGGAGATAGCGGAGGCGGAAACGGTATGTTATGGGTGGGAGGATTGACAGGCGGTGTGCGCGGCGCGGCCGGCCAAAGGCTGGAGCATGGGGGGAACGCCGGGGGCGCTGCCCCCCTCCGCAATAAACCCGTGCAAAAACCCCGCAAGCTGTGCTATACTACCTCCGTAAGCATCCACGCACGCCCATAATCCCTCCCTACAGCAGCCACGAAAGGAATGATCATGCCGATGAAAACCCTCTTTGCCATTCACCCCTGGAAGCTGATAGAGACAGAGCTTCACCGCAGGGACATGCGCCTTGCGGAATCCCTCACCTCCATTGGCAACGCCCACTTCGGCCTTCGGGGCAACTTTGAGGAGCGCTACAGCGGGGAGAGCCACCGGGGCACGTACCTGGCTGGCGTTTGGTACCCGGACAAGACGCGCGTGGGCTGGTGGAAAAACGGCTATCCCGCCTACTTTGGCAAGGTGGTCAACGCGGTCAGCCTGCTTGAACTCCGCGTGACAGTGGATGGGGAGGAGATAGACCTGGCCCAAAACGAGGTCACGGCGTTCTACCGCGAGCTGGACATGGAACGTGGTCTGCTGCTCCGCCGGTTTACCCTGCGGATGGAAAAGGGCGAGGTGGCGGTAGAAGTGGAGCGATTCGCGTCCATCGCGCGAAAGGAACTGCTCGCGATCCGCTACCGTGTGACCCCATCCTTTGCGGCGGAGGTGCGGTTCTGCCCGGCCCTTGACACGAACGTCCGAAACGAGGACAGCAACTACGGCGAAACCTTCTGGGAATCCCTTGGCCAAGGCTGGGACAAGGACGCGGGGTACGTAAGCGCGCGCACAAAGGACAACCCCTTTGGCACGCCCCGTTTTGCCGCCTTCGCCGCCATGCACGCGGGGCCGGCCGGGAGCAAACCGCAGGAGCAAGCCGCCACGGACGGGCGCGTGGAGGCGCTTATTTCCCGCGCAATAGGGCCTGGCGAAACGGCCGAGCTTGTCAAGCTCGCCTGCGTGGACACCTCGCGAAACCACGAAACCGGGGAAGCGCTTGCCGGGCACGTGCTATCCGCGCTCCATACGGCGCGCGGCGCGGGCTACGACGCGCTGCGCGCGGAGCATTGCGACGCCTGGCGCGGCCGCTGGGATGAAATGGACGTGCGCATCGGCCACGATGACAGCAGCCAGCAGGGCATCCGCTTCAACCTCTTCCAGATGCTGTGCACCTACGATGGAACGGACCCGCGCCTGAACATCGGCCCCAAGGGGTTCACGGGCGAAAAATACGGCGGGGCCACGTATTGGGACACGGAGATGTTCTGC
>WRGP01000164.1 GCA_009787135.1 Bacillota bacterium
GCGGAATTCCTGCGGGAAGGCGCGGAGCCGCCAGACAGCGGCGGGGCTACCGGCCGCGTCGGGGAGAGCCTTCCCCGCCCCGACGCCGCCGCCAAGGTCTTGGGCGCCGCCGAGTACACGGACGATCTATCCCTGCCCGGCATGCTCTATGGCGGCGCCGTCCGCTCCGCCTATCCCCGCGCGCGCATCATAAAAATCAATATAGAAAAGGCGCTTTCGGCAAAAGGCGTCGCCGCCGTTGTCCGCGCGGAAGATATCCCGGGCCAGCGCAAAATTGGCCACCTGAAACAGGACTGGGACGCTCTCATCCCCGAGGGCGGGATCACCCGCTACGTGGGCGACGCCATCGTGCTCATCGCGGCCAAGACACGCCGGCAGCTGGAAGCCGCCAAGGCGCTGGTCGAGATCGAATACGAGCCCCTTCCCCCGCTGGCCAGCCCGGAGGAATCCCTCGCGTCCGGCGCGCCCGCCATTCATGAGGGCGGCAACCTCCTCAGCCGCGAGCATCTTGCGCGCGGAGACGCGGACGCGGCCATCGCGGGCGCGAAGCATGCCGTCACGCGGCATTACAGCACGCCATTCACTGAACACGCGTTTTTGGAGCCTGAAACGGCTGTCGCCCTGCCCGAGGGAGACGGTATACGAATTTACGCCGGAGACCAGGGCGTATACCAGACCCGCAAGGAGTGCAGCCGCCTGCTCGGCCTTCCGGAACAAAAGGTGCGCGTTACCGCCAAGACGGTTGGCGGCGGCTTTGGCGGCAAGGAGGACATGAGCGTCCAGCATCACGCGGCGCTGCTGGCCTACCTGCTGCGAAAGCCTGTCAAGGTCAGCCTGTCCCGGCGGGAGAGCATGCTCGTGCACCCCAAGCGCCACCCCATGGAGATAGACGTTACCACCGCCTGCGACGAAAACGGCATCCTCGTGGCGATGAAAGCCGTCATCATTTCCGATACGGGCGCGTATGCCTCCCTTGGCGGCCCCGTTCTGCAGCGCGCCTGCACGCACGCGGCCGGCCCGTACCACTATCATAATATCGATATCCTTGGCATGGCCGTCTATACCAACAACCCGCCTGCCGGCGCGTTTCGCGGCTTTGGCGTCCCGCAAAGCTGCTTTGCCACGGAGTGCAATCTGAACTTACTGGCGGAGATGGTGGGCATTTCCCCCTTTGAAATCCGCTATCGCAACGCGATTCGCCCCGGCCAGGCGCTGCCCAACGGCCAGATTGCCGACGCCTCCACCGCGCTCGTCGAGACGCTGGACGCGGTGCGGCCCATGCTGGACAAGCATCCCAAGGCCGGCATCGCCTGCGCGATGAAAAACGCGGGGCTCGGCGTTGGCGTGCCCGATACAGGCCGGTGCCGCCTGACCGTGCGGGACGGCAAAGTGCGCCTATGGACGAGCGCGGCCTGCATCGGCCAGGGCGTAGGCAGCGCTGTCACGCAGATTGTCTGTGAGGCGGCGGGCCTCTCGGCCGCGGATGTGATCCATGAGCCGGCCGATACGCAGACCACGCCAAACGCCGGCAATACCACCGCCTCCCGCCAGACGGTGTTCACGGGTGAGGCCGCCCGCCGCGCCGCGCTGGAACTTCGTGCCGCGCTGCGGGGCAAGACCCTCGCCGCGCTGGAGGGCCAGGCTTTCCATGGCGAGTTCTCCTATGAGACAGACCCTCTCGGCAGTGAAAAACCACATCCCGTCAGCCATATCAGCTACAGCTACGCCACGCATGTCGCCGTGCTAAAGGAGGACGGCCGTATCGAAAAGTTTATCGCCGCGCACGATGTGGGCCGCGCGATTAACCCACGCGCCGTGGAAGGGCAGGTGGAGGGCGGCGTGGTCATGAGCCTGGGGTACGCGCTCACGGAGGATTATCCCGTGAAGGGGTGCGTGCCCCATGCCAAGTTTGGCACGCTCGGCCTTCTTCGCGCCACGGACACCCCGCCCATTGAAACGATTATCATTGAAAAGAACAACAGCCCGCTGGCGTGCGGCGCGAAGGGAATCGGGGAGATTGCGTCCATCCCCACGGCCCCTGCCGTGCAGTTGGCTTACTACCTGCGCGACGGCCATTTTCGCACGCGTCTCCCGCTGGAGGGCACGCCCTATAGCCGAAGGCCATGAAGACCGGCTGCGTGCTGATGGCGGCCGGCACCGCCTCCCGGTTTGGGGAAAACAAGCTCATATACCCCATAGAAGGCCGCGCCATGGTGGAACGCGCGCTTTGTGCCGCGCCCGCCTCCCTCTTTGACCGCGCCGTGGCCGTGGTATCCGACCCAATCGTGGCTGAGCGCGCGGCCAGCGCCGGGTATGCCTGCGTTTACAACCCGGACCCCAAAGCCGGCCAGGGCGTCACTGTGTCCCTTGGCGCCAAAGCCATGCACGGCATGGACGCTGTCTTGTTCTGTGTAGCCGATCAGCCCTATCTCACCGCGGACAGCGTACGGCGGGTGCTGGCCGCGTATGCGCCGGGCCGCATTGTGGCGCTTGCCTTCGCGGGCAGGCGCGGCAATCCCGTGCTATTCCCGGGCGGACTGCTTCCCGCTCTTGCCGGCCTTGCGCCGCATCAGACGGGGAAAAAGGTGATTGCCAGCCATCCGGAGCGCCTCTTTCTGGTGGAGGCTTCCAGCGCGCGGGAGCTAAGGGATATTGACACGCGGGCGGATATAAGGGCCGGGGACACGCAGTAACGCTTGCGTTCTCAATGGGGCAAACGGACTGTTTGTTAACGCGTTCGCGGCCCGCTTCACGGCGCAGCCAGGCTCCGCCATGTGCGTGCGGTTGCGAAACCTGCACCCGGCCGTGAGCGCGTCAATACCATCAAACGCCTTCCCTCCATCCGCACTTTTGCCCTGTTTCCATGCAGGACAACCCCCCGTTCGGCACGAACCTATACAAAAACAAAAAAGGAGGCTCCCCATGACTTGGACATTCAGCCAGCTTCCCTACGCGCGCCCCGATACAGGCGCTTTCAAGGCCTCCTACCGCGGCGCCATAGAGCGCCTGCGCAAAGCGGCTGCCTACCCTGAAGCGCGCGCCGCCTACAAGGCGCAGGAGGATATCCACCGTAAGCTGAACACCCTGCAGACCATTGTCAGCATCCGGAACACCATGGACACCAAAGACGCATTCTACGACGCGGAAAACACCTTTTTTAACGAGGAAATGGCCAAGTTCATGCCGCTGATAAAAGAGGCGAACGAAGCGCTTCTCGCCTCGCCATTCCGGCCGGAATTCGAAAGGGAGTTCGGCCGCCAGCTCTTCACCCTGCTTGCTATCGGCGTCAAGACGCAGGACGAGGCCATTGTGCCAGACCTCATCGAGGAAAGCGAGCTGTGCGAAACGTTCAAAAAGATCACCGCCGGCTGCCAAGCCGTGTTCATGGGCGAAACCCGCAACTTTTATGGGCTCCTCAAATACATGGAGAATCCGGACCGCAATGTCCGCCGCGCCGCGTATATCCAGTGGGCAACGCTATACGAAGCGGTCTCCGAACCGCTCGACAGCCTGTACGACCAGCTCATCGCCGTCCGCCTGCGCATGGCGAAAAAGCTCGGCCTGCCTTCCTATACAGAGCTTGCCTACCTCAACATGCGCCGCGCGGACTATACCGCCGCCGAGGTAGCGTCCTTCCGTGCGCAGGTGGCGAAGATCATCACGCCCGCGGCGGACCGCTACCGCAGAGCGCAGGCGGCGCGCATCGGGGTGGATACGCTCCGCTACTACGATGAAAGCTACATGTTCCCAAACGGCAACGCGGACCCGCTCGGCGGTGAAAAAGGGCTCATCCAAGCCGCGCGGGCCATGTACCGTGATCTGAGCCCTGAGACGGGCGAGTTCTTTGATTTTATGCTCGAGCACGGTTTATTCGATCTGCCGACCCGCCCCGGCAAGCATCTTGGCGGCTACTGCACCTATCTGCTGGAGCGCCAGGCCCCGTTCATCTTCTCCAACTTCAACGGCACGGCGGCGGACGTCGGCGTGCTCACGCATGAGGCCGGCCACGCGTTTGCCTTTTACATGTCCATGCGCGAGCAGCCCCTCCTCGATTACATTTCCGCTACCAGCGAGGTCGATGAAATTCACTCGATGACCATGGAGCACTTTGCCTATCCCTGGCTGGACAAATTCTACGGCCCCGCGAACGTGCGAAAGGCCAGGTTCGCGCACCTGATGGAGGCATTTTGCACCATCCCCTATCTTGTCAGCGTGGATGAATTCCAGCACCGTGTCTTTGAGAACCCGGCCATGTCCGCCAAGGAGCGCCGCACCCTCTGGCGCGAGATCGAGAAGACCTACATGCCCTGGCGCGACTATGACGGCGTGCCGTTCCTGGAAGAGGGCGGCTTCTGGATGCAAAAGCAGCACATCTTCCTCTATCCGTTCTATTATATCGACTACGCGCTGGCGCAGGTGGGCGCGTTTGAGCTCTATGGCCGCACGAAGGCGGACAGGCAGGCCGCGTGGGCGGATTACCTCCGCCTGTGCAAGGCGGGCGGCAGCCGGGGGTATTTTGACCTGCTGCGCCTGGCGAACCTTTCCAATCCGTTCGCGCCCGGATCGGTGGAAAAGGCGGTATCCCATGTGATCCGGGAGCTTGACGGGCTGTGAGGAATTTACCGCAATGAACATCATCATCTTAGACGGCGAATCCCTAAACCCCGGCGACCTTTCCTGGGAGGGTTTTACGGCTCTGGGCAGCGTCACCCTCTACCCTCAAACCCCGCCCGATCGGGTTATCGCCCGCATCGGGAACGCGGAAGCTGTCATTGTCAACAAAATCCAGATGACGCGGGCCGTGTTCGACGCCTGCCCGCGCCTTCGCTACGTGGGCGAGCTGGCCACCGGCTTTAACAACATTGACCTTGACGCGGCCGCGGACCATGGCGTGTGCGTCACCAATGTGCCCGCCTACAGCACCATGTCCGTGGCGCAGATGGTCTTCGCCCTGCTGCTGGAGCTATGCCAGGCCGTGGGCCATCACGCGGGCGCCGTGGCCGCGGGCCGGTGGTCCGCCTGCCCCAACTTCTGCTTCTGGGATTTTCCGCTCGTGGAGCTGGACGGCAAGACCATGGGCATCATCGGCTATGGCCGCATTGGCCGCCGGGTCAAAATCATCGCCGAGGCGTTCGGCATGCGCGTTAAGTACTACAGCCCCTCCGCGAGCAACGCGGCACTCGAGGAGGTGCTCGCCCAGGCGGATGTCCTCACGCTGCATTGCCCGCTCACCTCCGCCACAGAGGGCATGATCAACCGCGATACCTTAGCCAAGATGAAGGACGGCGCGATCCTCCTCAACACCGCGCGCGGCCCGCTCCTCGTGGAGGCGGATGTGCGGGCCGCGCTGGAGAGCGGCAAGCTCGCGGGCGTGGGCGTGGATGTCGTGTCCGTGGAGCCCATCCGTGAGGACAACCCGCTGCTGGGCGCGCCCAACTGCGTCATCACCCCGCATATCGGATGGGCGCCGCGCGAGGCGCGGCAGCGGCTGATGGATGTGGCGGCGGAGAACCTAAGCGAGTTTCTGCAGGGAATGGAGCAAAACAGGGTCAGCCGAGGATAAAGGATCAACGATATGCGGCGGAGAGGAGCCTGCGATGAAAAAACGTCTATCTCTGTCCCTTTTACTTTTGCTATTGTTATTCATGCCCCTGTCCGCCCTGGCGGTCTCCTGCAAAATCACAGCGTATACAAAGGACATCCGGGTGCAGACGGACGGCGCGGCCCTTGTCCAAGAGGCCGTCCGCTATGCCTTTGACGGTTTAACGGTTTAACGGTGTGCCCTATACCTATACGGCGGTGTCCACGGAGGATCAAACCAGCATTCAGGCCTACGCGCCCGGCAGGGGCGGCACGCGCGTATTTCGCATGGAATACCGCATGAACGGGTACGCCCAGCGGTATCCGGATACGGGGCGCGTCAACCAGCGCATTTTCAGCGCGGAAAACGACTATGGCCAGGCTTCCTTCTCCGTCACTCTGCCGGGCGGCGATCCGGTCCGGATCCAGCCCTTTGTCCACGGCGCCGTGCCCCAGGGAAAAATCTCCCTTTATGAAAGCCGGCTGTCCATCGGCCCAGCCGATCTTCGCCCCGGGGATAAGGTGGAGGTAGACCTCCTTTTCCCCGCCGAATGGCTGTCCGGCGCGCCCATCCTCCCATCGGATATGCTGGAGGAAGCGCTGGCCATTGAGCGCGCCATCGCGAGCGAAGCGGCCGAGAAGGCCGCGAAAGCGGCGGAGCGAAGGGATGGCGCGCGCACCGGCCTGTTGGCCGCGGTGCCGGCCTATGCCGCCGCCTTCGCCGTTGTTTTCTTCCGGCAGAAACGCAAATACGGGCTCACGAGGGCTTTGCCTCCCACGGTGGACGACGCGCTGCTGGACAGCATCCCGCCTGCCATGGCGGAGGTTCTCCACGCGAAAACCGTCTCCGCATCGGGGCTGTCCGCCACCCTTTTGGATTTGACCGGGCGCGGCGTGCTGGCGATGCGCTCCGAAAAGGACGACACCTGCTTCACGCGCGTGGATATGGATCCGCCCCAGGGCCTTGTGCCCCATGAAGCCTTCCTGCTCTCATGGCTGTTCCCCGGGCAGGGCGAGCGGCGGATAAGCAGCCTGAACGCCGGCGAGGACTATCAGGCCGCGCAGGCGTTTACCCATCAATACAGCCAATGGAAAAACACCGTGACGCAGGATGCCGTCAGCGCCGGCTGGATTTTCCCAAACGGCACGAAAAAGTTCCTTCTCGCCTTTTCTTCCGCCATGCTGGGCCTGCTTCTGGCGGTCGCCATGCTTGGGCTTGGCGCCGCGTGGCCTATCCCCGTGCTGTGTGCCGTGCTCGGGGTGATATTTTGCCTGGCGTTCGCGCGGGCGCGCCGCCTGACGGACGCGGGCGAAGAGCGCCTCGCCGTGATACAGGGCTTCCTGCAAAACTATGAGGATCGCCTGACGGCCGATCCCTATGGCGTCGCCGGCCGCGCACCCCTTGTCATGGCGCTTGGATACCTTACGCCCATGGCGGAGTGGATCGGCAGCCACCTCGAAGCCTTCGCCCGGGATGCCGGAGCCGACGTGCCCATCTGGATGTACGCAGGCTGGTACCTCAGCCTGTATCACATGGATACCGCCATACGCGGGGCCCAGCAACACAACGAAGGCGTGCAGGATCCCCGCCTATCGGACGGTTCCGGGAACGCCGGCGGCGGCGGATTTTCCGGCGGCACGAACAGTGGCAGCAGCCACGGCGCATGGTAATGCCAGATCTTCGCGGCCGCTTGGCGGAACGGCTCTCCGCATACGCTTTGCCGCATGGCGCTGACGGGCAAATCCTCCTATTGGCCAAACAGCGCGGCGAGCCTCTCCCAAAAACTTAGCTGTTCTGCGGCCAATGCCGTACCGTTATCATCCCTAGGCTTTTCAATGCCCTGGGCCTTGAAAACAAACTGCACAAAACCGGTGCTTTCGTTCCTGGCGGACGTGAAGGATATCGCTTCAAACGCATCCCCCGTATACGCCTTGATTATATTGTCAAGCTCCGTTTTCAATCGCTCCGGCAGGCCCGAGGCCTTGTCCGCCAGTTGGCTTGCGCCTTCGCCAAGGCTCGCCAAGCCGGCGTTAAGCTCGGTATAGCCGGCGGCCAAGGCTTCTACCCCTTCCGTGTACGCCAGCAATCCGCTATGAAATTCCGCGTAGCTTTGCGAAAGGGTTGATAGCCCCTCCGAGATCTGTTCCGGAACATTCAAGGCAGACGACGCGTACGTGAGCAGCGACAGAGCGCTCTGAATCTGCGCGGCCGCGTCCGCAAGCCGCGCGGAGTTTGCGCCCAATTGAGATAATTCCTCCCCGGAATCAGGGGCGTCTTCCGGGGAATGCGCAGCGTCCGGCTTCATTCCGGCGGCGCCATCTTTCAATTTGCCAACCCCCTCGTTCAGCTGCGAAATCGCTTGCGACAGTTGGATAAAATCGTCCTCTAAACCGCTTATGTCGGGAAGCTCCACGCGCATGGAGAAGGGTATTGCGGTGATATCGATGCCCGCCATTTCAAAATCTCGCACATCCGCCGTCACGGTGATATTTGCGTCGTTCCCGGGCAGGATGGTGAAAGCGAGGGCGCGGCTCTTGCCAGCCATGGCGGGGG
>WRGP01000165.1 GCA_009787135.1 Bacillota bacterium
CCTCGGCGACGATGGCGCGGGTGATCTCCGCCCCCCGGCCCACCTTTACCCGCGGCATGACGACGGAATCGGTAACGCTGGCGCCCGCCTCCACCGTAACGCCCGCGAACAGCACGCTGTGGCACACGTGCCCGAAAATCTCGCAGCCCTCCGTGACCAGCGCGTTTGCGACGGTGGCGCCGGGCGCGGTGAAGTGCGGCGGAAGGCCCGGGTTGCGGCTGTAAATACGCCGGTTTTTATCATACAGGTCAATGGGCATCGGCATTTCCAGCAGATCCAGATTCGCCTCCAGCAGGCTCTCCACCGTGCCGACATCTTTCCAATAGCCTTGGAAGGGATAGGCGAAGAGTTTTTCGCCGTCCGCGAGCATCTTTGGCATAATATTCTTGCCAAAATCGTTGGAGGAGGACTTGTCCGCCTCATCGTCGATCAGGTATTTCTCCAGCTTTTTCCATGTGAAGATGTAGACGCCCATGGACGCCTTGTTGGACCTCGCGTGCTTTGGCTTTTCGTCAAACTCCACGATACGGGATGTCTCATCCGTGCCCAGAATGCCGAAGCGGTGCGTTTCCTCCCAGGGCACCTCCAACTCCGCGATGGTGGCGTCCGCGCCCTTTTCCACGTGGTAGGCGAGCATGGCGCTGTAATCCATACGGTAGATATGGTCGCCCGCGAGAATGAGCACGAAGTCCGGGTCGTACTGCCGGATGAAACCCAAGTTCTGGTAGATCGCGTTCGCCGTACCGCGGTACCACTCGCCGCTTTTGCCCTTTACATACGGCGGCAGCACGAATACGCCCCCTTGGGAAAGGTCCAGATCCCACGGCGCGCCGGAACCAATGTAGGCGTTGAGTTCCAGCGGCTGGTACTGGGTCAGCACGCCGACGACATCAATGCCGGAATTGGCACAGTTGGAAAGCGGAAAGTCAATGATACGGTACTTTCCGCCATAAGGGACCGCCGGCTTTGCCATGGATTTGGTGAGAATGCCCAATCTGCTTCCCTGCCCACCGGCCAGCAGCATGGCGACGCAGTGCTTTTTCCTCATGCGTTTCACTCCCTTACTCTCACGAGCATACTTCAAGTATATTTTCACATACTATTGTTACTATGTTTAGTATAGCATGAAATAGAGGAAGTGAAAAGTAGATATTTAGGAAAAAACCCTCTTGCAAAGGCGGTGGCGATGTGATATTATAAGGTCAAAGAAAGTCAAAGGAAAGAAGATGAGAAAAATGGCCGACCACTACAGCGTGCTGGGTGTAAAAAGGGATGCCGGCGCTGAGGAAATAAAGAAGGCGTTTCGCAAATTGGCCAAGCGATACCATCCCGACGCCACGGGAGGAGACGAAGCGGCCAAACAAAAATTCGTTCAGGTGAACGAGGCGTATGAAACGCTGTCTGACGACGCCAAGCGCAAGGCGTACGACGCGGAGCTCGCCAATCCCTTTGGGGGCCGGGACCGCGCGCATGCGGGGCCTGGCAGCCCATATGGCGAAAATGTCTATTACGAATATACCAACGGAGGCGATGCGCCCCATTTTGACGATCTGATCAATACTCTATTTGGACAGGGCACAAGGACAGCCACGCGGACGCGGAAGGCGCTGGACGTGACCGCGAAATGTGACATCACCCCCTGGGTGGCGGCGCTGGGCGGCCGCATAGAGGTTCGCGTGGGCGACAAGACGCTCTCGGTAAAGGTGCCGCCGAACACGCAGAGCGGGCAAAAACTTCGCCTGCGCGGGCAGGGGCTCTCGGACGGGCATGGGAACCAGGGGGATCTGTTCATGGAGATGACCATCCAGAACCCGAAGAACTTGACGCCCGAAATGAAGCGGTTGTATGAGCGGATGGCCGCGATCTCATGAGCCGGGCATGTAGAGCGGGAACGTCAGGAAACTTCCCTCTCGGCTATACGCGATTTCACAACAAAATTTTGTACGAAAAGAGGGGATCACAATGGACATGAATCAATTCACACAAAAAGCGCGGGAGACCATTGCCCTGTCGCAGGATATTGCGCTGCGCCGCAAGCACCAGCAGCTTGACGGCGAGCATCTGCATGCCGCCCTGCTTGCGGACAAGGAGGGGCTGATCCCGCGCCTGCTCACGCTGCTGAACGTGGACGCGGCCGCGTACGGCGCGGAGCTTGACGACGAGCTTGCGAAGCTTCCGTCCGTGGTCGGCGGAAGCCAGCTCTACGCCTCGCGCAGATACGGCGAGCTGCTGGCCCGCGCGCCGGAGAGCGCCAAGTCCTTTGGGGACGCGTACGCGGGCGTGGAGCATCTGTTTCTGGCGCTGCTGGAGGAGCGCGGCACGCCGTCGGCGCGGCTGTTTGCGAAGTACGGCATTGCGCGGGAGAAATTTCTATCTGTGCTCAGCCAGGTGCGCGGGGGCCAGCGGGTCACCTCGCAGAACCCTGAGGAGACGTATGAGGCGCTCAAACGATTCGGCGCGGATCTGGTGGAGCTGGCCCGGCGCGGCAAGCTGGACCCAATCATCGGGCGGGACGCGGAGATCCGCCGGGTCATCAACATCCTGTGCCGCAAGACGAAGAACAACCCGGTGCTCATCGGCGAACCGGGCGTTGGCAAGACGGCCGTGGCCGAGGGGCTGGCGCAGCGCATCGTGAAGGGTGACGTGCCAGACAACCTGCGCGACAAGACGGTTTTCTCGCTGGATATGGGCAGCCTGATCGCGGGGGCGAAATACCGCGGCGAATTTGAGGAACGGCTCAAGGCCGTGCTTAAGGAGATACGGGATTCGGACGGGCGGATCATCCTCTTCATTGACGAGCTGCATACCATCGTGGGCGCGGGCAAGGCCGACGGCGCGATGGACGCCGGCAACCTGCTCAAGCCCATGCTGGCGCGGGGCGAGCTGCACTGCATCGGCGCCACGACGCTGGACGAATTCCGCCGGCACATTGAGAAGGACGCCGCGCTGGCCCGCCGCTTCCAGCCCGTGATGGTGGGGGAGCCGACCGTGGAGGAGACGATCACCATCCTGCGCGGCCTGAAGGAAAAATACGAAATCCATCACTCCGTCCGCATCACCGACGCGGCGCTGATCGCGTGTGCCACGCTGTCGAGCCGTTACATCACCGAGCGTTTTTTGCCGGACAAGGCCATTGACCTGATGGATGAGGCCGCTTCCATCCTGCGCACGGAGATCAACTCTAAGCCGTCCAAACTCGACGAGATGGAGCGGCGCGTGCTGCAGCTGGAGATTGAGCGGGAGGCGCTGAAAAAAGAGGAGGATGAGCGAAGCCGGGAGCGCCTGGCCGCCATTGAAAAGGAAATTGCCGAGCGCAGGGGGATGGCGGACACGCTGACCGCCCAGTGGCAGCGGGAAAAACAGGATATTGCCGCCATGCATGACCTGCGCGAGGAGATGGACAGGGCCAAGCTCGCCCTGGAACAGGCGGAGCGCGCCTATGATCTAAACCGCATGGCGGAGCTGAAATACGGCGAGATTCCAAGGCTGGCGCAGGCGCTGGAGGACGCGCGCGGCCGTGCGGAGCAGGCGCGCGAGGGCGGCCAATCCCTCATCCGCGAGGTGGTGACCGAAGCGGAGATCGCCCGCATCGTCTCGCGCTGGACGGGGATCCCTATGGCCCGGCTTGTGGAGGGCGAGCGTGAGAAGCTGCTTGGTTTGGCCGATACGCTGCACCGGCGTGTCATCGGCCAGGACGAGGCTGTGGACGCGGTCAGCGATGCGATCCTCAGGGCGCGCTCCGGCCTGTCCGACCCGAACCGGCCGATTGGCTCCTTCCTGTTTCTTGGCCCCACGGGCGTTGGCAAGACCGAGCTGGCCAAGGCGCTGGCCGAGGCGATGTTCGCGAGCGAGCATAACATCGTTCGCATTGATATGAGCGAGTACCAGGAGAAGCATACCATCTCGCGCCTGGTCGGCGCGCCGCCGGGCTATGTCGGCCACGAGGAGGGCGGCCAGCTCACCGAGGCGGTCCGCCGGAGGCCCTATTCGATTGTGCTCTTTGATGAGATTGAAAAGGGGCATCCCGATGTGTTCAATTTGCTGCTGCAGATGCTCGACGACGGGCGGCTGACCGACAGCCAGGGCCGCACGGTAAATTTCAAGAATACCGTGGTGATCATGACGTCCAACCTGGGCAGCGAGTACATGCTGCAGGGCATTGGCGCAAACGGCGAGCTGTCGGACGAGGCCAGACGCCGAACAGGCGAGCTGCTCAGCCAGCGCTTTAAGCCGGAGTTTCTCAACCGCATGGATGAGATCGTGTTCTTCAGGCCCCTGACCCGCGAGGAGATCGCGCGCATTGTCGGCCTCATTTTGGAGAAGACGGAAGGCCGCATGGCCGCGGAGGGGTATCGGCTGGCCGTCACGGACGCGGCGAGAGAGTATATCGCGGCGGAAGCGTATACGCCGGCGTATGGCGCGCGCCCCGTCAAGCGGTATGTGCAGCGCGAGGTGGAAACGGCTGTGGCGCGGATGCTGCTGCGCGGGGAAGTGGGGGCCGGAGGCGAGGTGGTTGTGGACGCGGGCGCCGGGGGATTGGAGGTTAGCGTTCGGGGGTAATTATAGAATCCAAAAGGCCTTCCCGCCGTGCCGCGAAATTTTTTATGGCGTTTCGTTCCAAGATGCTACCTCAACGGCATATTGCGGGCGCTTGGGCTGCCGGAATCGGATTGGTATTCGTATAATGAGCCAGAGGGTTCCTAAGCGATGACAAAAACCCCGCCGCATACAGAAGGGAAACCGGGGAGCGGCGGGGCATGACCCGTTTATTTATTGCAGCGTAAAACGATTCTTTGGCGCGGCACATACCGGGCATGTATACGAATCAGGCAGCGCCTCAAATGCCTCCGCCGCCCCCGGGAAGATATATCCGCAGACATCGCATACGTACGCTTTCGCGCTATCAGCCTCATCCGCCACATAGGTGGGCGCATTCTTGGGCGCTTTGCCCTTGATCACCTTATGGTAATACGCGTACGTCATGGGCGCCTCCTCGGATACGCGTCTGGCGTCAACGATCTCGGCGATAAAAATCGTATGGGTCAAACAATCCCTTTGATCAATCAGGCGGCAGTCCAGGGTCGCGCACACGCCCGCGCGCGGCACGGCGATGCCGGCGCCCGTTGCGGTATGCTCGATATGGGCAAATTTGTCCGTATCCCTGCCTGAACTGAAGCCAAACGCGCCAATGACGCCGCTGTCAACTGTCTCGGCCAAAACGGATACCGTGAACACGCCCGCCCGCTGTATGCGGGAATGGGTATAATTGCCTTTGTTCAGGCTCACGGCCAGCGTGGCGGGAGAGGAGGTGACTTGGATCACGCTGTTCGCGACGCAGCCAACATCTCTCGCGCCATCCTTTGTGGAAATGAGATACATCCCGTATGATAAAGTAAACAGCGCGGTGGTATCCATGGTCACCCCTCCTCCCGCAATGCGGCCCAAAGATCAAATTTCCGTTTTCCAAAGCCCGTGCAGGTTGCAGTAGGCGTATACGGCGACCGGCTTGTCGTCTACGCAGTTGAAAACAACCTTTGTTTCCTCCCCGGGCTTCAGACGCTTGCGCTGGCCGCCGCGCTCGGTTTCTACATATACGAAAGCGATATGGTGCGCGTCTTCCATCGGGTGCGGCGCGGCGCCGACAGCGACGGTGAGGGTGTTTCCCTCCGCGCTTAGGACGGGCAAATGCTTCTCGGCGCTTGCCTCCGCCGTGTTGGGCACAAGCTCCGCCATCGTTTCCCCACAGCAGACCACCGGCACGCCGCGGTTGTCGATCAGGCCGATGAGATTGCCGCAATGTTTGCAAATGAAAAATTTTTGTTTGCTCATATTCGGCCCTCCTCAATAATTGATCATGCGCAGCTCAAAGTACGCCTGCGGATGCGCGCAGACAGGGCATACCAGCGGGGCGTTTTCGCTATCCACGATATGGCCGCAGTTGCGGCAGATCCAAACGGTCTTTTCCTTCTTGGCGAATACGCTGCCCTCCCGGACATTTTGGAGCAGTTTCAGGTAGCGCTCCTCATGCTCCTTCTCGATTTTGCCGACCGATTCAAAAAGCCGCCCGATATCGTCAAAACCCTCTTCCCTCGCCTCCGCCGCCATGCGCCTGTACATATCGGTCCACTCGCCGTTCTCGCCGGCGGCCGCGGCCTTGAGGTTTTCGGCGGTCTCGGGGATGTCGCCGCCGCAGAGCAGCTTGAACCAAATCTTCGCGTGCTCCTTCTCGTTGTTCGCGGTCTCCTCAAAGATGGCCGCGATCTGCTCGTAGCCCTCTTTTTTTGCCTTGCCGGCAAAATAGGTGTACTTGTTCCTCGCCTGCGATTCGCCCGCGAAAGCCTCCCGCAAATTCGCTTCCGTCTTTGTGCCTTTTAGGTCCCTCATGTTTCATCCACCCTTTCATTTGATTGTAATTTACTACATTCAGAACAAATGCCCTTGAACATAATATCATGGCGTTGGAACACAAATCCGCGCGTGTCCTTTATGCGTTTTTCCAAATCCTCAATAAACGTAAGCTCTATGTCAAACACCCGCCCGCATTTCGTGCATTGCGCGTGGTAATGGTTATGGCATAGGTGATCATATCGGTCAGCCCCGTCTGACAGTTCCACTTTCCGTATTTCCCCAAGCTGGGAGAGCAGTTTCAGGTTGCGGTACACGGTCGCCTTGCTTATGCTCGGGTGCTCCGCCGCGATGTGCGCGTAAATCTCGTCCGCGGTGGCATGGTTCTTAAGCGCCTTTACAGCGTCAAGGATGATCGAGCGTTGCACGGTGTTGCGCGTCTCCATAACTCCCAGACCTTTTCCTTAACAATAATAAATCTTTTTTGATATACTATACTATATAAGATCATTTGTCAACAGGAAAAACAGGCGGCAACAACGCCTATCCATCCTGAGCTTGCGCCGATCTTGCGATTTGTCTGAAAATTCTATATAATACTGGCCATAAGGGAAAGGAGGCGGCAACGGTGGTAGGCAATTATAAAGAAGTGTTATATGACAACGAAACGCTTGATGCCCAAAGCATTGTGCTCCGCAAATTCAAAAAGGACGACGCGGAGGATATACTGGCGTATGCCAGCGACGCGGAGACGCTGCGCTTCTTGGTCTGGGAGGGAGTCAGCACCATAGAGCGCGCCAAAGCGGCGATTGTGGAGTATTACTGGTCAAGCCCGGGCATTTTTGCGATAGAACTAAAAGAAAACAAAAAATGCATCGGTTGTTTTGCCTTGCGCATGGAGCCCGAACATGAGAAGGCCAGCTTTGGGTATATGCTAAACCGCCGGTATTGGGGCAAAGGATATATGACGGAAGCGCTGTCCGCCGTGCTGCGCCTGTGCTTTGAAAAGCTTGAGCTCAACCGGGTAGAGTCCACGCACTATATCGGCAACGAGGGCTCGGGGAAGGTTATGCAAAAATGCGGCATGAAACTGGAGGGAATCGGCAGGCAGGAGGTAAAAATCAAGGGCGTTTTTCAGGATGTGGCGCATTACGGCATCACGAGGGAGCGGTGGGGTTCGCTTGGCTTGTAATCGTTTATTGATTCGATGCCCGGAGGTATTGTGGCTATGGCGAACCGTTGCCTATGCCGTTTTTCCATTGTGCGCCTCTCATTGCGCAATATGAATTCTATATGGTATACTGATGGCATATAAATAGGGGGGACTCCCGTATGAAAGAGCGTGAGGCCGCGGCGGCGGGGCTTTTGGTTTTCATAGCGCTTTTGCGCATGCTCGCGCCCGCGCTGCCGTTTGACTGGATGACGCTGGCACTCGTGCTGGCGGCTGCTTTCGTGATATGGGCGGACGGCCAAAGGCCACCCCGGCGGCCTGCTGAAAATCCCAAGGGGTACGGACCGTTTGAGGCGGAGCCGGCGGAGTTGTTTGTGCCGCGTGAGATGGATGCCCTTCGGCCGCGGATGGAGCGGGTAACGTGGCGGCCGGGGGAAAATGGGCTGTTCAGCGCGCTTCAAACGCTGCGGTTACAAAAGCCGTTCGCGGCCATGTGCGCGGCGAGGGGCATGCTTTTGATGCTGATGGAGCAAACCAAGGTTTCCGGCGAGGATGCTGATACCCTATCCCTGCTGCTGGCCGCGATGGATTCTGTGGCGGCTGCCGGCGAGGGGGCGGCGGACGCGGGGTGCGT
>WRGP01000166.1 GCA_009787135.1 Bacillota bacterium
GGGTTTCAAACGCCGCCCTGCCGCCGGCGAGGCTGCCCAGGCCGCAATCGTCCAGATCGGCGGCCAGCGGCGCGTCGCGCGAAATGGTCGCCAGCCATAGCGAGATTTCGGCCAGATCGCGGTTTGCGAGCAGGCGCTCGCGCAGCGCGCCGGTTTGTTCCTCCGCGTGGGCAAGCACCTCCGGCAATGTGCCGTAGGCGCGCAGCAGCCGGGCGGCGGTTTTTTCCCCGACGCCCGGCACCCCGGGGATGTTATCGGAGGAATCGCCCATCAGGCCTTTAAGGTCAGGCACCTGGCTTGGGGTGACGCCGTAGGCCGCTTCCACGGCGGCGGGGTCGAACTCCACGGTGTCGCTGATGCCGCGCTTGGTATAGAGCACATGGGTTTGGCCGGTGACAAGCTGGAGCGCGTCCCGGTCGCCCGTGACGAGCAGGGCGGGCATTTTGGCCTCCTCGCAGCGCCTGGCGAGCGTGCCGAGGATGTCGTCCGCCTCATAGGTTGGAACCTCAAGAATGGTGATGCCCATGGAACGGAGCATCTCCTTCACGAGCGGGAATTGGGCAATGAGACTATCATCCGTGGGCTTGCGCGTTCCTTTATAGGCGTCAAAGCGCTCGTGGCGGAACGTTGGGCCGTGCATGTCAAACGCCACGGCCAGGTGCGAAGGCTCGCGCTCGGCCAGCACCTTGAGCAGCATGCCCGCAAAGCCGTAGATGGCGTTGGTAGGGTTGCCCCGGCCGTCGTCCAAGTCGCCAATGGCATGGTACGCCCTGTGCATGAGGCTGTTGCCGTCCACGGCGATGAAAAGACGGTTCATAGACGACCTCCTTAGGGGGATGGCCTATTTTACCACAAAACAGGAAAAAATAAAAATGGGAGGGGTCCGGGGCGCGGGGCGAAAATATGCACAGAAACGTATACGCGCGCGGTTTCGCCCTGAAATAATATACGGGCTTGCATTGGCATCCGAAGCCCAATATGCTATAATGTCGTGGAACCCAATCTACAGTTTATTGGGAGGAATAACCGTGCCATAGCCGCAACCGCTTTTCCATGCTGCTGCGCGCGATTTCCATGGGTGTGGATACGCTGTTTATTCAGCTGGCCTATCCGGCGAAGGGGTATTGCATCCCTTTACGGGCATTGACTATGTGGCGCTCTATCGGGAGACGGCGCCCAACGCGCGGATTTTTCTCGCCAACGGCCCGCGCGCGATGCTCGCGTATACGGGCCACATCATCGCCTGCGGTATTCATACGCGGGCGCGTACGCGCCGGCTGCTCACCGCCGCGGGCGCGAAGACCGTGCTCACCCTCGCGGACCTGATGAACGCCCCGGTGGAGGGGAGCGGCTACCACCCTGAATACGGCCTGTACGGCTCGAACCTGGCGACCGAAGATTCGGTCAAGCTGTTCCCGCGCGACTGCCGGGCATTTGTGGACGACTTGGCGGCGCGGCTGTTGGCCGCCACGGGCAAGCGGGTGGAGGTTATGAGAAGGCCATGGAGGCCGCGCGCGAGGCGATCCGCGGCAAAGCGGCGGATATGACGGGCGACATGGCTTCCCAAGGCACCACGCCGCGCAGGCTTACGGACCTATTGGGCTCGCTTTGCGACCTGACGAGCGGCAGCGGCGACAAGGGCACGCCTATCGTTTGGGTGCAGGGATATTTTGACACATACGCGGATTGAGAAGGAGGGACGGACCATGGCCGGTACGGAGATAAACCTGGCGGAGTATATTGACGCGGCGGTGCTCGCGCCGCACCTGACGGATGAGGAGGCGCGGGCGCAGACGCAGCTTGCCATTGACCACCGGTGCAAAACCGTGTGCGTGAGGCCCTGCTCGCTTGCCACGGCGGCTGAGATGTGCGCGGGACAGGTGACGCGGCCATCCGTGGTGCTTGGATTCCCGCACGGGGACCAGACGACAGCCGTGAAGGTGGCGGAAGCAAAGGACACGATGCGGTTTATGCCGTATGAAGTGGATATGGTGAACAACATCGGCATGGTCCGCGGCGGCGACTGGGCCGCGTATGAGGCGGAGATTCGCGCTGTGGCGGAGGTTGTGCACGCGGGCGGCGCGAGGCTGAAGGTTATTCTGGAGACGTCGCAGCTCACCACCCGGGAGATCCTGGACGCCACGGCCGCGTGCGTGCGCGCCGGGGCGGATTTTGTGAAGACCAGCACGGGCTTTACGGGCGAAGGCGCCACGCGGGAGGCGGTGGAGGCCATGCTGGAGGCGGGCGAGGGAAAAATCGAGGTGAAGGCGTCCGGCGGCATCAGGGACGCGGAAAAGGCGCGCATGTTTATAGCGATGGGCTGCACGCGGCTGGGCGTGGGCGTGGCGAGCGTGCCCGCGCTGGCGGCGGGGGGCGGCGTTGCCGGGGAAGGGTATTAATCCCAACAGGATATAGGCCCTCTGTTCCCTCAGCCCAAAACCTCATTCCCTGTCATCCGCCTCGCGAAATCGCATACATACTTCGCGCGCACGTCATACGCGCCGGATTCAATGCGGTGGTGCACGGCACAGCAGCCGCACTCGCCAAAGACGGGGCAGGTTTTGCAATCCTCCGGCAGGGGTTTGCCCTCGCGGAAGGCTTTGAGCTTATCCCACGCGGCGGCGAACCCTTCCTCCAGGGGGCGGCCGATGGGCCGTGCGGGGTCGTCGTCCACGGTGCAGGCGGCCATGTCGCCGTTCCAGAGAATGGCATAGGTGTTCAGGCCCGCGTCGCAGAACAGCGAGGCACGCTTGTCCGGGTCCGGAGAACTGCACGCTTCGCCGCTGACGGCGATGCCATGCTTTGTGCAGAAGTCAAGCAGCTCATCGACGGACAGGCGCTCCGCAAGAGCCGTGGAACAGGCCCCGCGCACGGCGGGGAAGGGCTGGACCGTGGGCTCCAAGCGCAGCGCGCGCGCCTGCGCGAAAGCGTGCAGGGCGGGATAATCCGCGGCGTTGCCGCGGGTGATGGTCATCTTCAGCTTGAGCGAGGGTAGAAACTCGCGCAGCGCGTCCACGGCGGCGATGGCGCGGGCGTAGCCCTCGTCCCACCCGCCGATGCGGCGGTACGTTTCCGCGCTGGCGCCGTAGAGCGTGATCTCCATGCCCTGCGGCGGCCGGTCACGCAGCAGGTCTATGATGTCGGGGGTGGCAAGGGTGGCGTTGGTAAAGACGCGCAGGAGAAAGCCCATGTCGGACAGCGCGGTGTAGATCGCTTTAAAATCCTTGCGCAGCATGGGTTCGCCGCCGGTCAGCAGCAGGTCCACCGTGCCGGCCTCAAAGGCCATGCGGCCCAGCGCGATCCACTCCTCCGCGGTCAGTTCCCGCCCCTGGGCCTTGATCTGCGGCGGATCCAGGCGCATATAGCACATGCGGCACTTCATGTTGCAGCGCGGCGTGAGTTCAAACGTGCCCTTGTAGGGGATGTGGTTCTCGCGCGCGTGCCAGAGCATGGCCTCTTGGAAGAGGTTGAAGTTTTGCGTGTGCCGGTAGTTTTCCTCTCGAATGCGCATGCTCTCTTCCGGGGCATAGAGCGGCGGGGCCGGATCATTGTTTGAGTTGTTTGAATTCATCCTCCGTAATCTCCTTACCGGTAAATGTATCCAAAATTTTTGTAACAAATTCAAACAAGCCGCACTCCGCGCACTGCAGGACAAAGGCGTCTACGGCCTCGCCGGCCTCCTCTTCGCTGGCGCCGTATTCCGCCTTGCACGCCTCTATCAGCTTGGCCTTGGTCGGCTCGGGCTTTTGCGATTCTTGAAAGAGGAACGCGCCTGTCTCGTTGAGGGTGATCATACCTTGGTATTCCTTCATGCGCGGGCCGGTCGGCATGACCATGTAGGCCTGGCCGACCTTGCGGAGTATGTAGCCGGGCTTGACGCCGATTTGAACGTCGCGCAGGATCAGATAGCGCGCGCCTTCGGGCCGCGCAAGGGAATTGGCCAGGCCCTCAAGGGCGGTTTTCTCAGGCTCGCTCTCCGGGGTGGTTTTCTCGGGTTCGCTCATGGGGGAATTCCTCCTTAACATTATGACGGTTGATCGTCGCGCAGGCCCAGCTGTTTGAGCAGGATGAGCCGCGCGTCCGCGATTTGCATGCCCGCGGCCGCATCCTTGCGCCGCGCCTTGCCTGTGAGCAGTTCCCACCCGTAGCGCGCCAAGCGGTGCAGCCAGGCCACGGGAAGCAGCGCGGGGTGGCGGCGCGCGTAGAGATAGGGTGCCTTGAGCGAGCTCGCGGAGGGAAACAGCGCGCGGCGGACGCGGCCTGTGTCCGCGTCGTCCGTGTCATAGGCGCGATAGACGACAGCCGCGCTGCGGCGGCGCTCCTCGGTGCGGTTGCCAAACACGCCGGCGTCGATAAGATCCTCCAGCAGCCCTTGCGCCGCGTCCGGCGAGGCGTCCGGCGCGCCGTTCGCCCAGGGCCCGGCCGGGAGCGAAAAATATGTGACGCCCAGCGCCAGCAGGGCCGCCGCGAAGGGCGCAAGGCCCAGGCCGGCGGCGGCTTGCCAGAAGGCGGGCCAATCCATCAAGTTGGCGTTCGCCTCGGCAAAGAGCATAAAATCAAGGGTCTGCCGGAGGCCAAACCCCGTGGTGATCATGTGCTTGGCCATGTGGCAGAGCATAAACAGCGCGTGCTCTTTTGGCGGGAACACCCACGCCTCCCCGCCATGGACAGGGACGCGTTCAGCCAGGGACAGAGGGAACAGGGACGCCTCGTCAAGGCGCGAGAGGAACCCGTAGGCGGTCTTGTCGAACAGGCGGCTGTGCAGTTCCACACGCAGGCCGTCGGGCCCCTGGTACACGTTTACGGCCGGTTCCCGCTCCACAAGGGCGTACCCTTGCGAAATCATGACGCTGTTTGCCGCTTCAAAGGAAGCTTCCGCGACCAGCAGGTCCGCGTCGGACATGGTGCGGAGGTCCGGCTGCGGGTAGAGCATTTTAAGCGCCACGCCCTTGAGCGCCACCGCCTTTACGCCGGCGGCTTCAAAGGCGCCGAGCAGGGCATGGAGCTGCTCCACGATGAACACCTGCCCCATGACCGTCAGCATCGCGTTTTCTTGCCAGGCGGCCAGCACATTGGCGGGCGGCCGCAGCGTATCGGGCAGCAGGCAGATGGGATCCAGCAGCATCGCGTCCACCTTGTGCGCCTGCGCCAGCGTGAACAGGGCGGGCCAATCCACTTGCCCGGCAAGGGCGCCGTCCGGCGCGCGGCCGCGCAGGGCGCAGTCCAGCAGATGTGTCAGGAACCGTTCGGTTGGGTTCATGTGTGTGCTTTCCATATGTGCTAAGAATACCTTATTCGGAAAAGGACGTCAAGTTTTGGGGAAGGGGCCATACACGCCAAACGCATGAATGAACAATTTATGAACAAACGTTGAACAAATACCGCAATTGAAATATAAAAAGCTTGCAATTTTTCCAAGGCTTATGCTATACTAACCCCTGCGATTATGAAACGGGCGGTCCGCTGCCGGCAAGCGGCCTGGCATGAACGTCTATGAGGAAAGGAGGCCGTTCCCAATGAATGAAATCATCCGTTCCCTGGAGCGCGAGCAGCTTCGCCAGGACGTTCCCGAATTCCGCGTGGGGGACACCGTGCGCGTGTTTGTGAAGGTTGTCGAAGGAAGCCGCGAGCGTCTGCAGGCCTTTGAGGGCGCTGTGATTGCCCGCCGAAACGGCGGCATCCGCGAGACGTTCACCGTCCGCCGCGTATCCTACGGCATCGGCGTGGAGCGTACGTTCCCCGTGCACAGCCCGCGCGTAGACCGCATTGAGGTGATCCGCCGCGGCAAGGTCCGCCGCGCGAAGCTGTATTATTTGCGCGAGCGTTCCGGCAAGGCCGCGAAGATTAAAGAGCTTCGCGACCGGTAATGAGCAGCAGGCCCGCATACAGTGCGGGCTTTTTTTGAAGGCGGGCGTCGCGCATGCAGATTCAATGGTACCCCGGGCACATGGCGAAGGCCAAGCGGCTGCTGAAGGATCAGCTCGGCCGGGTGGACGTCGTCATTGAGCTGTGCGACGCGCGCCTGCCCTTCGCCAGCCGCAACCCCGAGCTTGCGCGGCTCACGCAAGGCAAGCGCAGGCTGCTCATCCTGGGCAAGGCTGACTTGGCGGACGAGGCGGCGACCAAGCGCTGGCTCGCCCATTTTGAAAAGGGGGGCCAGACGGCGTTCGCCTTCGACGCCGTGCGCGGCAGGGCGAAGGACGCGGCCCGGCACATTGAAAGCATCACCGCAGACCAGGTGGCCCGGCAGGCGGCGCGCGGCGTGCGCAAGACGGTGCGCGCCATGGTCGTGGGCGTGCCCAACGTGGGCAAATCCACCTTCATCAACCGGCTGAACGGCGCGCCCGTGGCGGCTGTGGCGGACCGCCCAGGCGTCACGCGCGCGAACCGCTGGGTGCGCATCTCGCCCTATATGGAGCTGCTGGACACGCCGGGCCTTCTCTGGCCACGGCTGGACGACGAGCGGGCGGCCCGCAGGCTGGCCTGGCTCGGCACCATCCGCGATGAAATCCTCGATAGCGAGGATTTGGCCGTTTCGCTCCTTACGTCGCTGCTGGCCATTCGGCCGCAGGCTGTGCGCGAGCGCTTTAAGCTGGACGGCGCGGCCCCGCAGGGGCACGCGCTGCTGGAGGCCGTATGCCGTGGGCGCGGGTTTCTCATGGCCGGCGGCGCGCCGGACACGGAGCGCGCGGCGGCGATTGTGCTGGATGAATTTCGCGCGGGGCGGTTGGGGCGCGTTACCTTGGAAGATGTGGTCGATATACCATAGCAGGGTTCATCATGCGTAAGACAGCCGAGGAAAGACTGGCCGAAATTTCCGCCATGGACAAGGCGCTGTGGGCGCAAGGGAAGGTCTTCGCGGGCATCGACGAGGCGGGCCGCGGCCCGCTGGCCGGGCCCGTGGCGGCGGGCTGCGCCGTCATGCCGTCCCACACGCTTCTTCTTGGCGTGGACGATTCCAAGAAGCTCAGCGAAAAAAAGCGCGAGGCGCTGTATGAGCAGATCCTTGGCGCGGCCGCCTTCGCGAACGTGGGCCTGGCCACGGTGGAGGAAATCGAGCGGCTGAACATCCGGGAGGCGACGAAGCTGGCCATGGCGCGCGCGGCGGAGGGCGCGGGGTGCGGCCTGTTTTTGCTCGACGCGATGGACGGCCTTGCCGTCCCGGGGGAGCAGCGCGCGATCGTGCGCGGCGACGCCGTATGCTATTCCATCGCCGCGGCCTCCATTCTCGCGAAGGTCGCCCGCGACCGGCTGATGCTGAAGCTGGACGCGGAGTATCCGCGGTATGGTTTTGCGCGGCATAAGGGGTATGGTACGGCGGAGCACATCGCCGCCCTTCGCGCCTATGGCCCGTGCCCCGCGCACAGGAGCCTGTTCATCCGAAAGTTTGTATAGGGAGGCGCTATGTCCCGCAGAAAAGGCGATCTGGCGGAGCAGATGGCGATGGAATACCTCGTGTCGCGCGGGTTTGGAATCCTTGCGCGAAATTATACGATTCGCGGCGCGGAGGTGGATATTATCGCTCAAGAGGGCGATTTTATCGTTTTTGTGGAGGTTAAGCAGCGAAAAACCGCACGCTTTGCCACGCCAAGGGAGAGTGTAACCATCGCGAAACGGCGGCGCATGATCCTCGCGGCCGAGCGCTGGCTGCAGGGAAAAGGGCTCTTGGAAGCGAACATTCGTTTTGATATTGTGGAGGTGCTGGGCGGGACCGTGACGCTGCTGCGGGGCGCATTTGACGCGGCGGTGTGATTTTGCTATTCTATGGAAGGCTAGGTTACAAAATGCCGTCAATGAACAGAAAATAAACCATATGGAGATAAAATATGCGCAGAGTGATGATCGCGGTTTTGGTTCTGTTTCTTTGCCTGGGCGCGGCCGGCGCGCTGGCGGAGGAAAACCTGCTGGTCAACGGCGGGTTTGAGGACGCGCCGGGCGGCCGGCCGCTGGCTTGGCAAGAGGATATGTGGCTGCGTGATGCGGGCGTGTCATACCTGGAGCTGCGCGAGGGCGGGCGGGATGGCACGGGCCTGTGCGCCATGGTGCAGAACGTGGCTTCCAACGACGCGCGGTTTGTGCAAGCCGTTCCAGTCGAGCCGGAGACACTCTATCACCTGAGCGGCTGGATCAAGGCGGAGGGAGCGGCATAC
>WRGP01000167.1 GCA_009787135.1 Bacillota bacterium
CCGGCGATACGGGAAGAACGGCAGGATCAGCTGATGATATTGTCCAGCACCCTTAGCTCCACATTGAAGGTGAGAAATTCTCCCTCAGGGATATTTTCATAATCCTTCATGTTCCGCAGGTTGGGCACGCGGTACACCGTAATCTCAAGCACATCGCCCGCCTCATGCTGGCGCAGGATTTTTTGCAGTTCGTTGAAGTTGCGCACGCGCTCGCCGCCGACCTGTGTGATGAGGTCATCCGCCTCAATGCCCGCGTCCCGCGCGGGGGAGTTTTCTTCCATATCATATACCCAAACGCTGGCGGGCAGAAAATCCTTGGTCGGCTCGTCAGAGGGGCTGGCTATATCGCGCACCGTCACGCCAAGCCTTGGGTATACGACTTTCCCGTATTGGATCAGGTCGTCGGCGATCCTGGTGACCGTGTTAATCGGCACCGCGAAGCCGAAGCCTTCAATGGCGCCGCCGCCGGGCGTGTAGCCGGACATCTTCATGGAGGTAATGCCCACCAATTCGCCGCGGATATTGAACAGGCCGCCGCCGCTGTTGCCGCTGTTCACCTGCGCGTTTGTCTGAATCATGGTCGTGCCCGAGGATACGTCGCGGTTTAGGCCGCTGATGACACCCACCGTTAAGGTGTTGATAAACTGCTCGCCCAGAGGATTGCCAATGACCAGCGCCCAGTCGCCGACGGACAGCGCGTCGGAATTGCCTAAGGCGGCGGCGGGCGCGGGAAGCCCTTCGGCCTTCAGCACCGCGATGTCGGAAGTTTCGTCTCCCGCCAACAGCTCAGCGGGATAGCGCTCGCCATGATATACGATGCTGATGCCCTCCGCGGCCCTGGCGGTGTTGCTGGCGATCACATGATAGTTTGTCACCACATGCCCGGCGGAAAGGACGACGCCTGAGGCCGAAAATGAGGTGTTGGATGAAATGCGGCCGTTGCGCGCGAAAATTTCCTTGGTCAATTCAATGCCCACGACGGATTCATTGGCGCTTTGGTATACGGCCTTAAACGGGCTGTCCAGATCACCCGCGCCAGACCCCTGCAGGGTCAAAGCGGTCAAGTTCTCCGCGTTGGCAGCCGCCCCGTTGTTTGCGCTCGCGCCCATGACAATGCCGGCAATCATGCAAAGCAAAGCAATGGATAAAGCAAGCGCGGTACCTTTCGTTCCTGATGTCATGGAATGCTTGTTCATTTTGATCCCTCCTTTGGTTTGAGCGTAGCATACCACCTGTTTTTGTACAGGGTATGAATGATTCTTAAATGATTCTTAAAATGGTTTTAAGATATAGTTTTTCGGGCAGGCTTTTCTTTCTTTTGCATTTCAGCGCGAGATTTGATAGTATAGTATTCAAAATACGAAAGCGAGGCAAACCGCATGGACATTGTCACCCTGCAAAACAGCTTTCTCACAGTACAAATCGCGGCCATGGGCGCGGAGATTTTGAGTGTGCGCGACGCTTTGGGGTTCGAACGCATCTGGCAGGGACATCCGGATTTTTGGAGCAAGCACGCGCCCATATTATTCCCCGTTGCGGGCGTGCTGAAAGAGAACGCCTATAGGCTGGAAGGGAAGCGCTATGCGCTCTCCAGGCATGGATTTGCCCGCGAGCGGTTGTTCACTGTCGAGCAATGTGACGATGCCGGAGTGACCTTTCTGCTGGCTGGCCCCAGCGCGGCACACGAAGGATTTCCTTTCGAATACACTTTGCGCGCACGTTATATCCTCTCGGGGAATACGCTTACCGCGCGGACCGTTGTGGAGAACTTGGATAAAAAGCCGCTTTGGTACAGCGCGGGCAGCCATGAGGCATATGCGTGCCCCGGCGGCGTAGGCCAGTGTGAGATTGTGTTTGATCAGATGGAATCGCTTGCCCACAGCCGGCTGCGCGATGGCCTGCTCACGGGGGAAACCGTGCCTGTCGAAATGGACGGACGTACTCTCCGCCTCCAGGATGCCCATTTTGCCAACGATACTTTGGTTCTGGCATCGCTCAAATCCCGCAGCGTTACGCTGCGGAGCCGGCCGCATCCGCGCCGCGTCCGCATTGATTTTCCCGATTTTGACTATCTGCTGCTATGGACCAATATCGGCGCGGAGTTCCTTTGCGTTGAGCCATGGCATAACCTGTCGGACCGGATCGATACCGATCAGGAGCTCACGCGAAAGCCCGGCATGATCCGGGTGAATCCAGGCGCTTCCAGCACGCTGACGCACGCGCTGACGTTCGAATGACCTCTATGATAAAGAGGGATCCAGAAGAGGCATGTTGCATTCACCGCGGTCGCGGCCGTCATCATAGCCGCCGTGATTGCCTTTGCTTAGTTCACGCCTTGGGGCGTATCAATTTTAGAACGGGGTCACTGCCGCCGGAATGACCAACTGCTGTCCGACACATAGGATAGGGCTGACCAAGTTGTTCATATACATGATGTTCTCTACGCTTACGCCGAACTTTTGCGCAATACTCCACAGGCTGTCTCCGCGCTGCACGGTGTAGATTGTATTGGCCGGCGGCTGCGGGGCTGCCGGCGGGATTTGAAGGATCATGCCGGGATAAATGGGGGTATAATCCGACAAATGGTTATAATCCATCAATTCTTGCAGGGTGATGCCGAACTTCCGCGCGATATCATACAGCGTTTCATAGGGGGAGATTTGATAGGTCATTCGAAACCCTCCTCTGCGGAATACTATGCTTCACGCATTTGGAGGGTGACAATGGCAAAGAAGAGAGACGAAGCGTGAGGCTTTACCCAGGCTAAGCGTATCAAGACAAGCGAAGTTCACATTGCTACACAAGTATAGAATTTATCATGCACAATGCGAATGGAGCCATGGCAAAGGGAACAAGCTGAATTTACTGCAATCATACGCATTGGAATGGCTGTAACAGCCCCGGAATCCGTCGTCATCATAGTGGTCACACCGGCCATAAAGAATACTGGAATCATAGGAATAATCAAAATAATCCATATCCAATTCAAAACAATGCTGATATTTCTATATATTTCATTTCTGCCATTGGGCAAGTTTCCTCATCTCCTCGCCACGCCGCTCTCCCGCGCGGCCCTGGCAACGGCCTTGGCCACCGCCGGGCCAACACGCCTGTCAATCGCGAGCGGGATAATATACTCAGGCGAGAGTGCGTCTTCCGCTACCAGCGCGGCGATCGCTTCCGCCGCGGCCAACTTCATCGCGCCGTTGATATCGCTGGCCCGCACGTCCAGCGCGCCGCGGAAAATGCCGGGGAAGGCCAGCACGTTGTTGATCTGGTTCGGGAAATCGCTGCGGCCCGTGCCCACCACGGCCGCGCCGCCTTGAAGGGCCTCCTCGGGAAAGATCTCCGGCACAGGGTTCGCCATGGCCAGCACGATGGCATCTTTTTTCATAGAAGCCACCATCTCGCGCGTCACAATGCCTGGCGCGGAGACGCCGATGAACACATCCGCCCCGGCCATCGCGTCCTGAAGCGAGCCGCGCAGCAAGCCCCGGTTCGTGACCTTTGCTATGTCCCGCTGCGCCTCGTTTAGCGCGTCCATGCCCTCGCAGAGGATGCCGCGCCGCCCCGCCAGCAGGAGGTCCGCCGCGCCCATATCCATCAGCAGCTTGGCGACGGAGATGCCTGCCGCGCCCGCGCCGCTGATCACGATGCGGATGCCCCCGATGGTCTTTTTCACAATGCGCAGCGCATTCCTCAGTGCCGCGGCCGTCACCACGGCCGTGCCGTGCTGGTCGTCGTGGAAGATGGGGATGTCGCACACCTCTTTGAGCCTGCGCTCAATTTCAAAGCAGCGCGGCGCGGCGATATCCTCCAGGTTGATGCCGCCAAAGCTGCCGGAGAGCAGGTAGACCGTGCGCACGATTTCATCCACGTCTTTGGAGCGCACACATAAGGGAAAGGCGTCCACGCCGCCAAATTCCTTAAACAGGCAGCACTTGCCCTCCATGACGGGCATCCCGGCCTCCGGGCCGATATCGCCAAGGCCCAGCACCGCCGTACCGTCCGTCACCACGGCGACCAGGTTTCCGCGCCGCGTGAGCGTGAACGATTTGTCGTATTCCCTTTGAATGGCCAGGCACGGCTCCGCCACGCCGGGCGTGTATGCCACGGAAAGTTCCTCGCGCGTCGCCACGGGCACGCGGGAGATTATCTCAATCTTCCCCTGCCACTGCCCGTGCATGGCCAGCGCTTTTTCTTTGATGTCCATATTGGTTACACCTCCGCGCTATCATAGCGCATTCTTTCGCGTAGCGCAAGGGATATCAATACCGCTCCTTGGCGAACCGCCAGCCATCGGCGCACATCTCCTCCAGCGTGCGCCTGGCCTCAAACCCGTACAAGCGGCGCGCCTTTTCGGTATCCGCATAGCAAGTTCCAATATCGCCGGGCCTGCGGCCGGTGACGGTATAGGGGATCGCGTGGCCGCAGGCTTTCTCAAATGCGCGAATGATCGAAAGCACGCTGGTGCCGTGGCCCGTGCCCAAATTCACCGCCTCCACGCCGCGATTTCGCATGACATACTCCAGCGCGGCAATATGCCCGCCCGCCAGATCCATCACATGAATATAATCGCGCACGCCAGTGCCGTCGGGCGTGTCGTAATCGTCGCCATAGACGGGCAGGGCGGGAAGCTTGCCGGCCGCCACCTTTGCCACGTAGGGCAGAAGGTTGTTGGGGATGCCGTTGGGATCCTCCCCAATGAGGCCGCTTGGGTGCGCGCCAATGGGGTTGAAATATCGTAGGAGGCTGATGGACCAGCCGGGATCCGCCTGCGCGAGGTCCATAAGCATGCGCTCAATCACGAGCTTTGTATAGCCGTACGGGTTGGTGGCGGAGACCGGATACTCCTCGCGCAGCGGCATGGGGTTGCTCATGCCGTATACGGTGGCGGAGGAGGAGAATACGATTCGTTTGACGCCATGGCTTTGCATCGTCTCAAAGAGGACCAGGGAGCCGGTCAGGTTGTTATCGTAGTACGCAAGGGGTTTTTGGGTGGATTCCCCGACCGCTTTCAGCCCCGCGAAATGGATGACCGCATCAATCGCGTAGGTGTCAAAGAGCGCGTTCATCTTGCCAGGGTCGCGTATATCCCCCTCAATAAAGATGAAATCCCGCCCGGCAATGGCGCGGACCTTTTCGAGCATATCCGGCTTGGAATTGCTGAAGTTGTCGATGATGATCAACTGATCCACGCTTAGGCCGTGGCTTTCGCTGAGCAGTTCCACACAGGTGTGGCTGCCGATATAACCCGCGCCCCCGGTTACCAATATATTCATAGTTGCCTCTCCTTTTCGCTTGCGTCGGTGTCTTTTACGGTATCCCTGCTTTGAGTATACCGCGTTTGCTATAAAGTAGCAACAAGGTATTGACGTTGATTGCATGGAGAAATGTTGTGAAAGAAAAAATTCCGTAGTATACTGGGCAGGGAGGCGGATCGTATGCAAGCGGAGAGATACAATCATTCCTACCAGGCGCGCGAGTGGACGCTGACCTCGCTGACGGTGTACAATACGGGCCTGCAGCAGTGCGAGCCCGGGCATAGCTGGGGGCCGGGCGTGCGCGACCATTACCTGCTCCACTATGTGACGGCAGGCCGCGGCGTTTACACGGCGGAGGGAGAAACATATCGGCCCATGGCTGGAGATATGTTTCTGGCGCGGCCCGGCGAGACGATCACCTACGCCGCGGACGAAGAAGACCCGTGGTCATACTGCTGGGTGGGCTTTCACGGCCTGGACGCCGACGCCCTGCTCAAGCAAACGGATTTTTCGCTTCGGCGGCGGATGCTCGCGTTTGGCCACGATACGCCGGCCAAGCTTCTTACGGATATCTATCGGTCGGCCGGGGGCCAGCCGTGCGAGGTAGTGCGCATGACGGGCAAGCTGTACGTGTTCCTCGCCTGGCTCATGGAAAGCGCCAAGGCCGAGCCGCGCGAAAAGCACCAGGCCAGCCGCGAGCATGTACGGCTCGCCTGCGAGTATATCGCCAATAACTTTTCAAGGCCCATTTCCGTGGAGGATGTCGCCAGGTTCGTGGGCGTGTGCCGGAGCAGGCTGTACCGCGCGTTTGCGGAGAATATGAACACCTCGCCCACGCAATACCTGGCCCGCTTTCGCATGCAGCAGGCCTGCCTGCTGCTCACCCAAACAGACCTGTCCGTCAAGGCGGTGGCGTTTTCCGTTGGGTTTGAGGACCCGCTGTACTTTTCACGAAGGTTTCGGGAGGTTGTGGGATGTGTTCCGAGCAGATATGAGGGGCACGAAAGGGGACAGTAGGGGACGTCCCCCCTTTTTTAGCAAGGGGGACGCAAAAAAGCCGATTGCCTAGGGTTGACAACGCCGGGCGGTATTTGCGCGATGTGCCGCGAGAGCTTTTGATAAATGCTTATAGCACATAGTAAACCATTTCGTTTTGAGTATCGGTAAAGCCGAGTTTTTTATATATTGGCCTGCCCATGTCGGTAGCGTTTAATAAAATTTTTGCACATCCGGTCTTTTTTGCCTCCTCAACGGTTAAAGCAAAAAGTTTTGTGGCAATACCACGATTTCGATATTCCGGATATGTAAACATATTGCTGATATAGGCTATTTGCCCATTAAGACAGGTTCTATTGGGCGGTAGCGCATAAAAAGAAATTCCGCTTGTAGCAACAATTTTTTCGCCCTCAACGGCGATCCATGCAACAAAGCTCCCATTCGCCAGAGCGCTTGCCATATACAATTTATTGTTTTGGTATAGTAATTCTTTTTCAATGTCGTTCATACCGTTGTTTGTTTCACATAAAAAATCCACACGTGTTTTCGCAAGCAGCTCACATTCATCTATGCCGGCTTTTTTATACGCTATCACCTATAACAGCTCCTTGTACTAAAGTATCTGCGCCGGACATTCTCACGATGGCCGACGGAGAAGAGAATGATACGGCGCATGGCTACTATAGCACACCCCACCCGGAATTACTACCTTTATTTTTCGCCCTTTTTCACCCTTCAAGCGCCGCTTTGTTTCGCCTCAGGTATAAAAGTGACAAAATTCCGACAGGTATAAAATACACGCACCAAAATTCAAGTATAGCTGTGCCGATCCAATCAGCCCCTTGCATATCGCCGCGAAATACGCCCAACATCGGTATAATGAAACAGCCGGGAGCGAAGGCGCCGTGAATCATGAGCAGAACCTTTAACGCTTTATCCGATTTTGTCTTTACCGCTACCGTCATTCCCGCGAAGAACGTTGATAATGCCATCAGGCAATAACCGAGCAAGTCAAAATTGAAGAACAGCCCGAACGCTGTAAAATCAAGCAGGGATTTCGCTTGTCTAGTTAAGGATTCAAGCCGTACTGTGGTCAATTGGGTAAAATACACCGATACATTCATCGCCGCATACATTCCGGCAAATATCATGGCAATATTACCTGCCGTTTTTGATTCCGGTTTTCCTTGTGCCGCAAACGCGCATATCATTGACACAAAACTGAAAGCAATGAATATGCTTGTTGCATAATTTCCAAACGCACATTGAAGTGGCATACACAAAGCAAAACCCGCCACTGCGCCAATGTTGATGATAGCGCTAACCATTCCGATTTTTTTATTCATGTTCAAACCCTCCAAACATAGTATCGATTAGCAGGCCGAGAACCTTATCACGCTGTTCTTTTACATTCATATCATAACCGAAAAGCTCGCCGCTTTGGTCCTTTCTTAAAAACATGGCTTGCATTGCCGATGTTAGGGCAAACGCCAAAACAAACTGCTCTTTTTCCGAAATTTCGAGTTTCCCCAATACTTTGTTCATCCCCATAGCGGACTTCATAGTGCTGTCGCTCTTCTTTGGATTTTTATGATCGGATAGAATAGAAATTCTTGATACGGCCGGATTGTCTACAAGAAAATCAAACACTTGCTTTGCCGTGGACTTCAACCGTGCCGTAGGCGTCTGTTCTGGCGTTGACGGAGTAAAGGCCGCAATCACTTTGCCGATCATCCGCTCTACACAAATTTCAATCAGATTTTCTTTTGTTTGAAAGTGATAGTTTATAAGGCCTGTGCCAATATGCGTTCTTTCCGCGATGGTACGGGTGCTTATATCCGCTATATCCCCGGCGCTTTCGGCAATAAGGCCCATGGTTGCTTCAATAATTTTTTCTTTTACATCACCGGACCCTTTCATGATTACCTCCTGATTGAACAATATTCTGAACACTGTTCAAGTATAAATCTTTTTCATGGAGCTGTCAAGAGATTTTTACGGGGAGAGGACGCCGCAGTTTGCAAACGTTCGGGCCGGTTTTGTTTCACTCTGTCGTTTGAGCGGGATTTTTGAGGTGGCTTATACTAACAACCCATAAAAGGCGTTGAAAATTGAAAAAACATGATAAAATGTAAATAGAAAAAAGAACGAGGCGAAAGAGATGCCAAAG
>WRGP01000168.1 GCA_009787135.1 Bacillota bacterium
GGGATCTTTGCTGGAGTGGATGCCGTGGCAGCGGCGAACAGCATAGCGGATGTGACAAGCATTGCGGAAGCAAACGTCGCAAACGCTCTGGCCGAGGCGAATACCCTGGCGGGCATAAGTGCCGCGGCAAGCGCAAGCACCGCGGCCGGCGATGAAAACACGATGAACGTTGCGTCGTTCTGGTACACGCCGTTTGGGGAGCGGATGGTGGTGGGAAGCGCTAACACCGCAAACATTACCGGTTATGGGTACAACGGCGAGATGTACGACGCCGCCACGGGGATGGTACACCTGCGGGCGCGGCAGTATGAGCCTTCAATGATGCGGTTTGGACAGAATGATTTGCTGCGAGGGTACTTGGAAAAGCCGATATCGCTGAACCGGTATGCCTTTGTATGGAACAATCCGGCGAGGTATGTGGATCCCAGCGGGATGGAGACGAAGGAACAGGCTATGACAAACGCCGGGAGCGCTGCCAGCGCCGCGTGGAATCGGGCGTTGGATAATGGCGGCGGAATCATGACTGCTAATAATGCTTCTACGAATGCATATAATGCTTATATGGCAAATTGGGAACAGCAGGAGAAGAAGAAAGCGCGCAAGGCGGTAGCCTCGGCGGAGGCTGCCACGCTGAGTGGCGATGAAGAGGCGATGAAACAGGCGGGCAAAGATATATATGACAGCAGGAATGGGCTAAGAGGCGGCGATGAGGCCGCGTACCAGCATGCCATAAATATAATAGGGCATGACGGGCCGTTTTCTGATGAGGAGCTTATCATTCTTTGCCTGATCGTGGGCGGAGAAAGCATGAAGGGGAAGGCTGATAGCGGTCAGGCTAACAGCGAAGAACAGAAATGGGTGAATGATAATTACTATGGCGGAAAGCCGGGTGGTAAAGGCAAAACTGTAGAGGAAATGGTCGAGGGCTGGGCGGAGAGCGTTGGCGGTTCAACAGGCGAGGCGATAAACGATATACTACTTAAAGGGAAAATATTAGCGATTTTGGAAGGCGGGCCCTCTACAAAAAACGCGGCAGCTTTACGCGATCTTTTACTGGACGCAAAGGCGCATCCCGAAAAGTATAGTGAGGAGATGCAAGATTGGCTAAAAAGTCTTTATGGAATAGACGGAAAAGTAAATGAGGGCAATGTAAAGGCTAAATGGAATTTCATGATTGGCTTAGCTGTTGGTATACTTGACGACAATACTTTGCCTGAGGAGTATCAGCCTGTGAAATTCTTTAGTGACGTAATCAAGGATTGGAATGAATTTAAAGGTTTTCACGGCACCAAGAATGAAATGACCGCGGAAGACTGGGCAGAGTACGTCAAGATTCTTGATATATTGAACAAGCAAGGCAGACTTCACTATGGATCCGAATGGAATGATGGAAAACCATATACTGGCAAGCCAAAGGTATCCGCCAATTATAACCAAGGCAACAATCACGCGCTTTATCTTGATTGCTGGGGGCTTATAGATACAGCGATGAAGTTGTATCTGTCGAAAGCAGAATATGCAAAATATACGCTTGAAGGTGTTGGCGGTGTCAATAGTATATATAAAAAAATGGAAGATGACGGTAAAACTGGTGACATTGGTATCGGGTTTGATCCTAAAGATTTAAAATCAGGTTGCGTCATCTTTGTGAAAAATAGTGACAATTCAGATGGATATAATCATGCAATACTGTATGTTGAGCATTATGAGTTTGATGATGGTACTAGTGGCCCCGCTGTGGTTCATATCGGGTCAGAAGAATTAGGACTACTCATAGAGCATTTCGATACATATGTTGAGAAATATTATACTGATCCTAAGAAGAAAAAATATAGCACTGACTATCCGATGAAATGGGGGAATCCTTTTATGGAGACAAAGTAGTATTGCTAACGAGGGTCTGAGAGCATTCATCATGAGGAGGTAGGGAAAATGAAAAAAATATCGCCATTAGTGATAGGAGTTCTTTGGGTTCTATTTGCAGCTTGCCTGACAATGGCGGAAGGGACAGATCGCCATGTATGGGCCTTCCAGGGGAATGTGGCATTTTATGAGAAGAATGGAAAAGTTGGCTTGATCAATCAAGAAGGAAAAATCCTTGCTCAAGCTATCTATGATGGTGTAGATGGGTTTGTCGATGGACTTGCAAGGGTCTGTTCTGGCGATCGGATCGGTATGATCAACCGAGAAGGGAAATTGGTAGTGCCGCTTACAAAGTGTACATATATGGATTTTATGAAAGGACGGAGTTCTGTTGAAGATCACGATGTGGATAAGGTGATTTCGTATTATGATAAGAATAGAGGCAGGCGAGGAATCTTCACAATGGACGGTCGTCTAGTTGGAGAATGGGATGAGACATATCCTTTTGTTCAAGGCGCGGCATTTGTGAGAGAGAATGATCAATGGAAGTTGATCGACATAGAAGGGAACGCACTTTCTGAGATGTCGTGGGACGCGGTGAATAGACTCTCACCCAAGGGCGGCGGGAGGGTATGGAAAGGCGATAAGCTGTATGAGGTAGATGCGCGTGGAAGGATACGCAGGGTAGAGGGCAAAAATGATGCAGGCGAATGGAAACTGGAGGCGCTCTATAGGGAAAATGGTGAAGAGATTGATTTTTCGCCTTGGGAAGATATGAGCCCCTTTTTTGGGGATATTCAAGCAGTCAAAAAGGATGGGAAATGGGGAGTGGTGGACGGCAGAGGCCATGTCATCCAAGAGCCGAACTGGGATAGCATTTCAGAAGTATTGATGGAGGCTGGAACTAGATGGCCTGACCGACCTATTGGCACGGCGCTTTATGATGTGGTGAATGAAGAAATTGGTGGCAGCAAGTTTTTGTGTGGATGGCTAAATCAAGACGGAACTGTTCGCTTGCCAGCTACGCGGTATGGGTTAACCTCTCGTATTACAGATAATCGTTTTTATGCATCAAAGAAAGAAAACGAAGAGTGGAAATCCTACATTATCAATGCGAATGGCGATATTGTAATAGAAATTCCAGAGCAGTTTGGTTTTGGTTCTACGGTAGAGGAGGAGTTCATTCGCTACTGGGCCATGGAAGGAGATGTAAACCAAATCTGGGGATTTATAGATATGGATGGAAACACTTTAAGCACAATAAGCTTTGATGAGTATACTTACGATCGATTTGAAGAGTTTAGTGATAAGATGCGCGAGGGGATGCTTCCGGTGAAAAAATTAGATCAGAATGGCGAAGTAGTAGAGCTGGGCTATATGGATCCATACGGACGGTTTTTAGGTTCGCCAGATTGGTTAAAACGAGCGGAGTTCTCGGAAGGACTTGCTTTTGTGCAGCTTAAAGAAGGAACCACCGCGATCGATAAGAATGGGGAATATGCTTTTGAACCGCAAAATTGGGTTCCCACCTTTAATTTTTCCCGCGACAGCGAAGGACAACTCACCGCTGTTGTGAAACGAAGTGAAAAGAACGAGTACGCATATATCAACGAAAAGGGTGAGCTTCTTTGTGGATTTCACCGGGCGGAATACTTTCGAAACTCTCTTGATACGCTGCAACAGTTGATGCAATGGTCTTACGTATACGAAGGAGGTGAGTTTTAAGGTTGTGGCCTTCAACAACTTCGTAATGGCCCAAATGGAGGCAATTTGATAAAGAAAAACGTTAGCTTGTCTTGTGGGATCGACAAGCTGACGTGAAGGCGAGAGCCAGACTGAGCAGAAACGTGTTCCCCTACAGGGGATCGCGTATAGCAAACAAGCCGGTTAACATGAGGCAACTACAGTAAAGCGGTGAGGTTTTATTATGAAAAAGATAGTTCTCCTTTTCTTGGCGGTTTTGTGGGCCCTGGCCGGTTGCGTTAGCGTTTCTGTCTCGGAAGCGGACGAAGTGGTTATCAACGTTGTGGATGGCCATTTCCTGTGTGGCGAGTATGACATCGTGCTCGACCAAGACCGCGAAAAGCCGATCGCGCTTGGATATATCCATGGAGACGCAATCGTGCAGCTGATGACGGAGCATGGCATGGAAGAGATCAGCTTTGGCCCGGTGCATGTCGCACTGACGCTGGATGTCATACCATATATTACGGAGCTCTCCTATGAGCTGGACGAAATTCCGGATACCGATGAAATCTGCCCCATCTGCGGTAAGTCCACCAAAATCGGCAATCATACGCTGTTGCCCTGCGGCCACTGGGGTTGTCTGAAGGCGGCGGGTCATCTAAAGAAATGCACATATTGCCATGAACATTTTTGTGATGGGAAGGATCATTCCCCCTGCCCGCATTGCAAAGTCCCTTGGTGCGTACATGTGGATCTTAAATGCCCATATACAAGAAACCCTGCGCCGACAGCGTATATGACGGCTGGGCCGGACGGCAAACCGGTATATTTCCACATAGAGGCTTCCCCAACGGACGGCGGATATGAGGGGAGGGATGGCGTGAAGGAACTTGGATGGGCCCCTCAGGTTGAGTTTATGAAGACAAGGCCCACACAACCACCTACGCCTACGCCGAGGCCTTGAGGGTTGGACGAGGGGTCGTAAGGGGTATAGACTTCAAATCTTCACGCAAAAACGAGTTGCGCCACAATGAACGAAAACAAGGTATAATGTGCGGGAGATTTATGAGGTTGACGTGGACGGGGAAAAGCCAGAGGTACTGTACCTTGTATCATAGCCATTATGATGGGGCAACAGTTGTATATATGGTCGTTTTTTAACTCCTTGCCCCTTCATTTTACCCTTTGCACTGTTTTCATCTTTTTTATTCAATCAATTATACCTAGATTCTTGAATAACGTGAGTTTGACGATTGAGAACAGGGAAGAGCAGGGAAGGAGCGAAAGTCATGGAGATGCAAGGAAGGTTTTTTAGAGAAGAAGGAGTAGGCGATCAAGCCCTACCAACCAAACAGCACATCCCCATAGCACTCCAAAAAGTTCCAGCCGTAACCGTAGTAATACCGTAGATCGCTGGGGAAAAAGGCGTCGCTGGGCTGATACAGATCCAGCCATGCCAAGAGCGCCAGCGACTCCCGCTCGTCCCGGCGCGCCATCACTTCCCCTTCCATGCTCAAGTCCAAAGCATGGGCAATCCCGTCGTTATCATACTGTATCGCGTAGCGGAAGAGCCGCCCGCAATCATGGGCTTTAGACTCCCCTTGGAGCGGCTCAATTTCCCAAAGCGCGCTGACCGCTGATTCCAGCGCTTCAAGCATATTAGGCGTCACCCGCGCGATGACCTCGCTGTGCGCGCTATCGCTCAGGTACGCGAGCACATCGTCGACGCTGTTGATTTTTCCTTCGGCCGCGAGCGCTCCCAGATCCGCCGCGCGGACATCGCCATATTGATCCAGAAACACCACGCGCATTTCCGTGCCCCACGCATAAGAAAAAAACTGCGAGAGCAGCGAAATTTTCAGCGGCTCATCGCGGGGGACCGCATGCGAGAGCGGCGCGTTCTCTCGCGCGGCGGCATATACTTCCCCGAGCGCTTCCATGATGGCCGGAAACGGCGTCACGCCATGGATGTTTCCGCCATGGACGCGATGCTCTTTTTCCCCGGTGGACACCGTCAGCGATTCCCAGGAGCCATCATACCCGATGAACCCCATATCCTCCGGCAGGGAGAAAAAATCCGATTGGCGAATCACCTCCACGAGCGCCGTTAATTTTTGCGGGGGGATCGCGTATGCGTACGCGTATACTTCCACGTCACAGTTCCCGTTGTAAGCGCGCTCGAAAAGCACACCCTCCGCGACGTCTATCGTCCAAATGATATCCGTAAACATATAGATTGTTCCCGGACCGGCCGGGCATGACGAGCATTCGACGCGCAGTATTTCGTCCGCTGCGATTTGGGCATGGGACGGCCTTATGCCATAGCCGGCGTACAGCATTCTATCCCGCGCGCTTTGGGCATCCGGCGTCCCGGCCGCATGGCAGGCCGCCGGGCAAAATATCAGGATAAAGGCGAGGAAGCATGGCGATAACCGTTTGTTCATTTGCGTGAGCACCTCCGTGATGTTCTATGCGCTTTAGACGTATCGGAATGGAAATAAGTTCCAAGTGCGGCGCACAAAATCATAAGAAATGATAGCAGGGATTTTTTTGCCTTCCGTGGTATTGGTATAATATGTCAAAAAACAGCACATTCTGCAAGGGGAGGGATACTTTTGAGCATACGCAAGGTCCTTGAGGAGCGCGAGGCGCAGTGGCTGGCCCCCTGGGCCGCACGCAGCGCGGAACACGGGGAGCGTGCCAGGCCCATCCCCCCGGACGATCTGCGCACCGATTTTCAGCGGGACCGCGACCGCATCCTGCACGCGAAGGCTTTCCGCCGCCTCAAGCACAAGACGCAGTGTTTCCTCACGCCCGAGGGCGACCATTTCAGGACCCGGCTGACGCATACGCTGGAGGTGGCCCAAATTGCCAGAACGCTGGCGCGTTCCCTCCGGCTCAACGAGGACCTGGCGGAGGCCGTCGCGCTGGGGCACGATCTGGGGCATACGCCCTATGGGCACATGGGGGAGCGTATCCTGGACCGGCTGATGCCGGAGGGGTTTCGCCACCGCGAACAGAGCCTGCGCGTGGTGGAAGTGCTGGAACGGGGAGGGCAGGGGCTCAACCTGACCGCGGCCGTGCGCGACGGCATCCTGCGCCACTCGGGCGAAACGCCGCCCAGCACGCTGGAGGGGCAGTGCGTCGCGCGCGCGGACCGCGTCGCCTATATCAACCATGACATTGACGACGCCGTTCGCGCGGGCGTGCTTGCGGAACGTGACCTCCCGCGGGATATCACCGCTTTGCTGGGTGAAACCCACGGGGCGCGCATTGACAGCATGATTCGCGACATTGTTTTGGAAAGCGCGGATGGGCAAAGCGTCCGAATGTCCGCGGAGGTTGGGGAGGCGACGATGGCGCTGCGCGATTTTCTATTCGAGCGTGTGTATATGCGCCGGGAGGTGCTGGCCGAGGAGGAAAAGGCGGACCGGCTTTTGGACGCGCTTTTCCACTACGCGCTGGAGCACCCCGCGATGATCCCGGAGGATTATTTTGTCCGGGGATATCAGGAGGGCATGCCCCGCGCGGTGTGCGACTTTATCGCCGGCATGACGGACCGCTATGCCATGCAATGCTTTGCGCGGTACTTTCTGCCAGCGCCGTTCGCGCAAGGCCTGACGGTGTAGCGGGAATGCGACAATTAATGACGAAAACTAGAAGGATTATACGCAAAGGTGGCGAATGAATGCATAGGTGTGTGGAGGAACAGGCCGATGGCGATGCGGTATCCCCCGGAATGGATTGATGACCTTCGCGCCCGCGCGGACATTGCGTCCATCGTATCGGAATATGTGCCGCTGCGGCAGAACGGGCGAAGCTTTAAGGGACTCTGTCCGTTTCATCAAGAAAAGACGCCTTCTTTTCATGTGGATCCGGATAAAGGGCTTTATTATTGTTTTGGATGCAAGGCGGGCGGCAGCGTGATTCAGTTCATCATGGCGGCCGAGCGCATGGAGTTTTCCGAAGCGGTGCGCTTCCTGGCGGATAAGCTGCACGTGCCGCTGCCCGCGCGGTCAGACGATGCGGAGGCCGAGAAAAAGCGCACGCTGCGCGAGACGATCTACGAGTTGAACCGGAAGGCGGCCAGGATCTTTCACGACACGCTCTACGCCCCTGAGGGCGCGGGGATTCTTGATTACCTGCATGGACGGGGCCTGGACGATCCCGTGATTCACAGGTTTGGCTTGGGGGCGGCTCCCGCCGGGTGGGATACGCTCACCGGCCGGCTTCTGGAGGGAGGCGCTTCCGCGGGGGACCTTGTGAGCGCCGGGCTCACGGTGGAGAAGAATGGAAAGCGGTTCGACATGTTCAGAAACCGCGCCATGTTCCCAATTATCAGCGCGCACGGCGCGGTGTTGGGTTTTGGCGGCCGCGCGATGGGCGACAGCCAGCCGAAGTATCTCAACACGTCCGATACGCCCGCGTTCAACAAAGGGCTCAATGTGTACGGCCAGAACCTCCTGCGTAAGGCGCGGAATTTGCAAAGGGTTCTGCTGGTGGAAGGGTACATGGATGTCGTGTCGCTGACACGGCATGGGGTGGAGGGCGTGGCCGCCACGCTTGGCACGGCGCTCACGCCGGAGCAGGCAAAGCTGCTCAAACGGTACGCTCCGGCGGTATGGGTGGCATATGATGGCGATAAGGCGGGGCAAACCGCCGCGCTCCGCGCGCTGGAAGTCTTTCACGCCCTGGACATACCGGCGCATGTGTTATCCTTTCCGGACGGGCTGGACCCGGATGAGTTTATCCGTGGGCGCGGCAGGGAGGCTTTTGAGGCCCTGCGGCCGTTATCCGCTCCACAGTATCAGATAGAACGCGCCGCGGACGGCCTTGATCTGTCCGCGGAGGAGGGCCGAACCCAATACGCCATCGCCTGCGCCGCCATTCTCAGGACCGTCAGGCAGCCGGTGGAGGCGGAAAACCTGCTCAAGCGGCTGGTGGTGGCCACGGGGT
>WRGP01000169.1 GCA_009787135.1 Bacillota bacterium
GGGATGCACCTGCCGATAGCCGGGCAGGGGCGCCTGCGCGGGGCGCTCGTGGTCGGTGATGGTATCGCCCACGCGCGTATCCCGCACGTCCTTGATGGACGCGCTGATATACCCAACGTCGCCTGGGTACAGCGCTTCCATGGGCGTATAGCCCGGCCCGAAGCTGCCGACCTCCACCGCCTCAAAGGTGGCGCCCGTGGCCATCATGCGGATGCGCGTGCCAGGCCTCACAACGCCCTGCATGACGCGCACATAGCAAATCGCGCCCCGGTAGTTATCGTAAAAGGAGTCGAACACCAGCGCCTGCAGCGGCTTTGTCTCATCTCCCTTAGGCGGCGGCACGCGCTTCACGATGGCCTCCAGCACATCCTCAATGCCCGTGCCCATCTTCGCGCTGACCAGCGGCGCGAAGGACGCGTCCAGGCCGATCACATCCTCGATCTCTTGGCGGACAACCTCCGGCTGGGCGGACTGCAAATCAATCTTGTTGATCACGGGGATGATCTCCAGATCGTGATCCAAAGCCATATACACATTGGCCAGCGTCTGCGCCTCAATGCCCTGCGTCGCGTCCACGACCAGGACCGCGCCCTCGCAGGCGGCCAGGGCGCGCGACACCTCATAGGCAAAATCCACATGACCCGGCGTGTCGATGAGGTTGAGCGTGTACGTCTCGCCGTCCTTGGCCTGATACCGCATGCGCACAGCTTTCGACTTGATGGTAATGCCCCGCTCGCGCTCCAGCTCCATGCTGTCGAGGATCTGTTCGACCATCTCGCGCTTTTGAAACACGCCCGTTGCCTCCAGCAGCCGGTCGGCCAGCGTGCTTTTGCCGTGATCGATATGGGCAATGATGCAAAAATTCCGAATATGCGTAAGGCCGTCGGACATGGTTTCGCCTCCATCCGTTTGCAATTCAAACCATAGGATATAGGAATGCGAAAAAAAATGCAATAGCCTTTGGAGTTCTTCCGTGTTCTTCCCCGCTCTTCCTCCCACCGCTTGAACCTGGGTTCATGCGGTGGGATTCACAACAAACACCTTTTTTGAATAACCTGAGAATAGTCCAGAAAGCGAGGGATAATCATGGAAAATAATACGGACAACTACGCATTACATCGTGCCCTATTGGCGCAGCAAACGGATGCCGAGGCACCTGCTCTCTATGCCGAGGCGTATAGCCCATTTACGGTAAGCGCGCACGAAGAAAATCAAGCAGCCTTTGGCATGTTTCAGGCCATTGAGCGCAGTGAGGCTCCAGAAAACCTCAGTGTCATGCTGGAAAGCGCTGGGGACAGCGTGATGGACAGAAGCGTCCCTATGGCGTTCGAGTTTGAAGCGCCTGTTTTTCAAGCGACCCCCATACCGCCCGTAAGCCCCGTGCCGCCCATTGCCACGCTGCCGCCCGGTACCTTCATACCGCCGGTCACGCAGCCCGTGCCTGCCCCCATACCGCCCGTAAGCCCCGTGCCACCCATTGCCACACTGCCGCCCGGCACCTTCATACCGCCGGTCACGCAGCCCAGGCCGCCTGTGATCGTTACACCGCCCAGACCGCCTGTTACCGTTACGCCGCCCAGGCCGCCTGTAATCACGGTGCCCAGGCCGCCGGTTACCGTTACGCCGCCCAGACCGCCCGTGATTACGCTGCCCAGGCCGCCCGTGATCACGCTGCCAACGCCAGCGCCGAGCTGCCCGTCCAACCACATCCGCCTGGCGGTGCCCGCCGGGCAAACTTTTCCCAACATTCTCATTCGCCATGGGGTCTCCTTCGGCGCGCTGCAATCCGCCAACCCCGGCGTCAACCTCACCGCGCTGCGCGGCGGGCAGATCCTGTGCGTACCGCCATCCGGCACCCGCGGGCTATGCCCCTCTTGCAATGGCATTACGCACACCATCAGCAGAAACGAAACCATAGACGGCATCGCCAGGCACTACCGCACCACGCTCGCGAACATTCTGCGGGGGAACCCCAACCTTGCGCCCCAGGATTTCACCGTGGGACGCACGATCTGTATACCCCGCTAGGGGGGAACGCCAGGGGGTTCTGATCCGCGTTTCGGCATTGCCGCCGCGCCAGAATCCCGAGTGCACGCAATCGAAATAGCGCTGACGGCGCTCTGTGCCGCAATGAACCTCCGCCGTTTTTGATTGCGCCACAGGCGGAAAACGGTTTCGGTTCCCTTGGACCCCGGGGTAAGAAAATTTGCCCCGGAACCCCGATAACCCGGTTGATTCATATCCCATTTTATGGTATCCTACTGTGTGACAGAGTAGGGCCCGCGCGTAAAGTGCCGCCGGACGGGGAGTTGCCGGCTGGACGAAAGGACAGGAGGACAGCTCTTGGAGCCACACCTCTATGCGCTGCGGTGCGAGGCCCGCATCCCGCTGTCGCATATTGGGCACAGGTACAGTATCCAACCCTCCGATATGCGGCAAAGCTGCACAACGGAGGGTTTTTTGCATGCAACGTTTTACGTCTCCTTTTTCACGCGCCTATTGGGCCAGCGCGGCCCGCGAGCTGAAAAACATAAACACGCTGGTCTTTGCCGCGCTGATGGTCGCCATCCGCGTGATCCTCAAATCCGTCTACATCCCCGTGGGCGAAAACCTCAACATCATGATCGTCTTTCTGCCAAACGCCTTAGGCAGCCTTGTGTTTGGGCCGGTCGTATCGCTGCTCGCGGGGGCGGCGTCCGACCTGCTGGGCGTGCTGCTCTTCCCCAAAGGCGCGTTTTTCCCGCCGTTCACGCTGGTGGAGATGCTAAGCTCTTTTCTTTTCGCGATCTTTCTCTATCGCGCGCCGCTAAAATTCTGGCGCGTGGCGGTATCAAAGCTGTCCGTCAACGCCGTGTGCAATATGCTTTTTACGCCGCTGTTTCTGTCGTGGATGAGCGGCAGCGCCGCCGCCCTCATGTCCATCCCACGCATCGCTAAGAACGTGCTGATCTTCCCCTTGGAATCGTTGCTGCTCATCCTGCTGCTGGGCGCGATGCTGCCCGTGCTGTCGCGCGCCGGCCTCATACCCAAATGGCAGACAGCCATAAAACTGTCTGCCCGCCACTATGCATTGCTGGGCGTGTTGTTTCTCGTGTCCATCGCCTCGCTGCTTTTGTATTTGGGAATCTTTGTCATACCAATTCTAGAATTTTTACCTCCACGTTGAACGTCAGGTACTCACCCTCTGGGATCGGCTCATCCACCCGAATGGCTGACAGGCCGGGAATGCGGTACACGGTGATGGAAACCGTCTCGCCGATGGCGTGCTCGCGCACGGCTGTCTGCACCTCGTTGGACGTCACAACGCGCGCGCCGTCCACCTCCACAATCAAATCATCCACCCGGAGGCCCGCTTGCTCGGCGGGCGATCCCTTTTCCACCGCCGTCACCCACAAGCTGCGCGGGAGCACCTCGCTGCTTGGCTCCATAGACGAACTTACGATCTCCTGCATCGTAATGCCGACGCGGGGATAGAGCACCCGGCCATGGGCAATCAGACTGGCTACTATATTTTTGACATGGTTGATGGGAATGGCAAGGCCGATGCCTTCAATGGACGCATACCCGAAATAGCCGTTATTGGACAGCTTCATGGACGTGACCCCCACCAGCTCGCCCTGAATGTTGAACAGGCCGCCGCCGCTGTTGCCCGCGTTGATCGCGGCGTTTGTCTGAATCAGATTGGTCGCGCCGCCCGCGCCGCCGCGCCCGTCAATCCTTGATAAATCGCGCCCCAGGCCGCTGATCACGCCGATTGTAAGCGTGTTGGCGAACTGCTCGCCCAGCGGGTTGCCGACGACCAGCGCCCAATCCCCCACGGACAGCGCGTCGGAGTTGCCCAGCTTGGCGGGAGGCGGCAGCCTTGGGTCGCTCACGAGAAGCAGCGCCACGTCGCTGCTCGCGTCCCCCGCGATGTATTCAGCGTGGAAGGCGTTCTCGCCGCTGACGACATAAATGCCCTCCGCGCCATTGACCACGTGCTGATTTGTCAAAACATACCCGTCATCGCTGATGACGACACCGGAACCAACATAGGCCGTCGTCGTGGTGATACGCCCGCCCAGCCTGCCCGCGCGGGTCGTGATCTCTATGCCCACCACGGAAGGGCTGATGTCCTCATACAGCGCCTTGAACGGGCTTTGCAGCATGTCGGGCGTCGCCACATTCTCCGCAAAGGCGATGCCCGGCCGCGACTCGTTCCCTATGGTTCGCGGCGACACGCAGGCGACCACAAACATCAGCAGCGCCACCGCCAGCGCGGCAGGCCCTGTCCAATTTTTTCTCCCCCTTACCGTCATTCCAAGAACTCCTCTCCACACCAATGGCAAATTCTTTGCGTATTATGCCCCTTCCAGCGTAAATTCAAATCGCGTTCCTTCGCCGGGTTTGGAAAAGACGTAAATTTTTGCGCCATGCTGCTCCAATATGCTTTTGACGATAGCAAGGCCAAGGCCCGTGCCGCCGCCGTTGGTGCGCGCTTTATCGGCCATGTAAAAACGGTCGAAAATACGCGGAAGGTCTTCCTCCGAAACGCCCGGCCCACTGTCCTTAACGGCCACGCGCACGGCGTCCTTCTCGCGCGCCGTTGACAGCGTAATGACGCCGCCCTCTCCTGTATACTTGACGGCATTGTCAATCAGGTTGATCATCACCTGTTCAATGCGGTCGGCATCGGCGTTCACCATGGCGACTTCCTCGGCAAACTCCACCCGCACCCGCATGTTTTGCCCGTTGATGCGCGCTTCCTGCCGGATGAGCACGCGCGCGATCATTTCATTTATATTAAAACTTGATCTGACAAGCGGCGTCTGGCCATTTTCAATATGTGACAGGTCCAGCAGCGTTGCAATCAATTTGCCGAGGCGCTTTGTCTCGTCCAGCACAATACCCAGATACTTTTCCCGCTCCATCTCCGGTACGGTGCCGTCCAGAATGCCGTTGATGAACCCCTGCATGCTCGTCAGCGGGGAGCGCAGCTCGTGGGATACATTGGCCACAAATTCGCGGCGCGTCTCCTCCAAGCGGCCCAGATCAGCGGCCATGCTGTTAAACGACTTGGCCAATAGGCCGACCTCATCGCGCGACCCTGTCCAAACGCGCTGGCGAAAATCACCGTGGGCAAAGCGTTCCGCGGCCTGCGCCATCGCCCGGAGCGGCCGCGTGATCCATTGGCAAACGGCCAGGATCAGGATGGAGGCAAGCGCCAGCGCTACCAGCATCGCGCTGGACACGCCGCTTAAAATATCCTGGAAGCTTGCCTCAACGCTCTGTTCGCTGGTAAAGACGAACACAGCGCCCATCACCCGCTCATTTTCAGTGTAAGGCACGCCGACGGTAAACATGGGATTGCCCGTATTGGACATAACGGACCGCTGGCGAATTTCCATCCCCTGCATGACGCTGACCAGCAGCGCATGCATCTCCTCTTCGGTATATTCATAGGTGAGTTCCACCATATTGTCCCTAAGCGGAAACTCCCTGCAATCACGATCTACCATGAAAGCATACGCTTCATAATCGATCAAAATTTGCTTGACCTTCTCAGAGAGGTAGTTGGCCATCAACGGATCGTCAACGCGCGCCGCGAGGTAAAAGAGATCGCTGAGCTCATATGCCTGCGCGACAAGCGTATCCAGCCGCGCCTGAATCTTATCATCCCGGATGCGCCGGTTCAGGAGCACCGTGAGAAGCCCGAAAGAGAGCAGCATCACGGCCAGAAACACACACATCAGCTTTGCGTACAGTGATCGAAACATCTATTGTACCTCGAATTTATAGCCTACGCTCCACACCGTCGTGATAGACCAACCGTACGCCTCACAGCCCTGCAGCTTCTCGCGCAGGCGCTTGACGTGCACATCCACCGTGCGGGAGTCTCCGAAGAAATCAAACCCCCACACCTGCTCCAGGAGCTGCTGGCGGGTAAATACCTTGTTTGCGTTGCTCGCAAGAAAGTACAGCAGTTCCAGCTCCTTGGGCGGCATTTCCATCTCCTGCCCTTGAAACGTCACGCTATAGCGGCTGATGTTCACCGTAAGGCCCGGATAGGAGCATTCCCTGGCGGGCGATTCACCCGTCTGATAGCGCCGCGCCACGGCCTTGATGCGCGCGATCATTTCCTTGGGCTCAAACGGCTTGGTGATGTAATCGTCCGCGCCCAGCTCCAGCCCCAGCACCTTGTCAAACGTCTCGCCTTTGGCCGTGAGCATGATGATGGGGATCTTCGAGGTGCGGCGCACCTCGCGGCAAACCTCCCAGCCGTCCAGGCCGGGCAGCATGATATCCAGCAGCATGAGGCTGGGCGGGTTTTTGCGGAACATTTCCAGCGCCGCATCGCCCCGGTCCGCCGTATCCACCTCAAAGCCCTCCTTCTCCAGGTAGAGCTTTACAAGCTGCATGATGTTGGGATCATCGTCCACAAGCAGTATGCGCATCTTACCTTTCATTCTTAGCCCTCCTCGGTATTGCGGGAAGGGGGAACGCCAAGGGGCGCTGCCCCTCTGAACCCCCGCCAGGGGAACCGTCCCCTGGACCCCTTTCTTTGCCTTACGGCAAGGGGTGCGTTGATCGGTACCTCCTGACCTTCCCTACTTCAGCGTCACCACCGTGACCCCGTCCTCGCCCTCCCCATAGCGCCCGGCCCGAAAGGCCTTTACGTGCGGGTGCCCCCGCAGGTGTTCCTTGACGCCCGTGCGGAGCGTGCCCGTGCCCTTGCCATGGATGATGGAGACCTCCTTGAGGGCGGAAAGCACCGCGTCGTCCAGATACTTGTCCACGGAATCAATGGCCTCGGTCAGCCCCATGCCGCGCAGATCGCACGCCAGGCTGACAGCCCGCATGGTCATGTCGATATCCGAACGGGCGGCCCCCTGCCGCTTGACCCCGGCCGCCTCCCGCTTGACCTGGCTTACATGCACCTTCAGCTTCAGGATGCCCGCCTGCACCATCAGCTCGCCCTTTTCGTCCGGCGGCGTGAGCGCGGTGCCCCGGGTGCCCAGGTGAATGATCAGCACACTTTCGCCGGCTTTTAAATCCTTGGGGGCTAAAACGGCATCATCCAGCGGCACGGCAAGGGCCTCCGTTAAATCCTCCGCCGCTGCGTCCATGCGCTTGCGAAGGGCCTGTATCTCATGCTCACGAAGGCCGGCGCCTTCTTTTTTCATGCGGCGCAGATCGCCGATGACGCTCTCGCTCTCGCGGCGGGCGCTGTCCACGATCCGGCGGGCCTCCTCCCGCGCCTTGGCGAGCTGCTTTTCACGCTCCTGCCGAAGGCTCTCCCGCTCCTGCTCCGCGGCTTCGCGCATGCGGTTCATCGAAAGGCGGGCTTCTTCGGCCAGCTCACGCTCCCGCTCGGCAATCTTGCGGTGGTATTCGGCGTTGGCGATCACGTCCTCAAAGCGGATCTGATCGCGCGAAAGGAGCGCTTTCGCTTCCGCGATCACGCCGTTATCCAGCCCAAGCCGGCTTGAAATCTCAAACGCGTTGGACTTGCCGGGGATGCCGATGGAAAGCCGGTAGGTTGGCCGCAGCGTCTGAACGTCAAACTCCGCAGACGCGTTCTCCACGCCCTCGGTGGTGAGGGCAAACGCTTTCAGCTCCGAATAGTGCGTGGTGGCCAGGGTACGCGTTTTGAACCCCAGCAGGCGCTTCAGGATCGCCTGCGCCAGCGCCGCGCCCTCGGTGGGGTCCGTGCCCGCGCCCAACTCGTCAAAGAGGGCGATCGACTTTGGCGTCACCCCGCCCATGATGCTGACGATGTTCGTCATGTGCGAGGAGAACGTGGACAGCGATTGCTCGATCGACTGCTCGTCCCCAATATCGGCAAACACCTCATCGAACACGGCAAGCTCCGTCCCAAGGTCCGCCGGCACATGCAGCCCGGCCTGCGCCATCAGCGTAAAGAGCCCGACGGTTTTGAGCGTCACGGTCTTGCCGCCCGTGTTGGGGCCCGTGATCACCAGCGTGGTGAACTCCCTGCCCATCCAAAGGTCAATGGGCACCACGGCGTCCGGGTCGATCAGCGGATGGCGGCCCCGGACGATCTTGACAAAACCCTCGTCATTCATCTTGGGCGAAGTGGCGTGCATCCGGCGGCTGAGCAACCCCTTGGCAAAGAGAAAATCCAGCCGTGCCAAGACCCGTAAATTATGCGAAAGCATAGGGGCTTCCGGCGTCACGCGGCCGGAGAGCGCCTGCAAAATGCGCTCAATCTCCGCCTTTTCCTTGGCCAGCCACTGCTTTAGATCGTTGCCGATCTCCACAACGGCCAGCGGTTCCACAAACAGCGTGGCGCCCGAGGCGCTCTGGTCGTGGATGAGGCCGGGCACGGACGCGCGGCTCTCCGCCTTCACGGGGATGACATAGCGGTCGTTGCGGATGGTGATGATGGGGTCCTGCAGGTGCTTTTGCAGCGCCGGGCTGTGAATCATGGCGTTTAGCTTTTCCCGCACGCGGTCGTTGCACTGGCGGATATGCCGCCTCACCGCGTATAGCTCGGGGCTGGCGTGGTCGGATATCTCCTCCTCGCTGAGGAT
>WRGP01000170.1 GCA_009787135.1 Bacillota bacterium
ATCCTCTCAAGGGCATAAAAGCCAATTGTATTTTGTCACCGTAAGTTCCACGGTATTCCCATTTACACGGATCCGAAAACACTCCCGATACTGTTGGAAGCACGGAGGTTTAATGCCCTCACTAACCCTTGCTTTTCAACACTTTCTTCTCTCGTTTGCCTTAAAATTTGGAGTGACATTAATCACAAAGTCATTATATCCATCAACCAAATCGGGCACTTCCTGTCAGACTCGGGAAGCCCTTTTGCCATTTGCCCTGTCGCGCCCAATACTATCGGTTGCTTACCTTCCCCTCTCCATGGTATAATCTCCGCAAGGTACCGTTACAAAGGGGGAATACACCATGCTGCACGTTCGCGAGATTCTGCCGGCCAGAAGCACGCTCCGCGATTTCGCCCTTTTTCCGCAGACGCTCTACCAGAACGATCCTAATTTTGTCCTGCCGCCCGTGGGGCAGCAGGTGCGCGGGCTGCTGGGGCGGCATAACGCCCTCATCTCCAACGGCGTTCAGTGCTTTTTGATGGCCTACGACGGGGAAAAGCCCGTGGGCCGCCTGCTTGCGGGCATTGACTTTCGCGCGGTGCAGCACTTGGGGGAGCGGCAGGGGTACATCAGCCTCTTTGACTGCGTGAACGACCAGGCCGCCGCCAACGCGCTCTTTGACGCCGCGAAGGCGTTCCTCAAGCTCAACGGCATCACGTCCGTCGTGGGGCCAAGCCCCGCCATCTTTGATGATTTCGGCCTGGGGCTTCTGGCGGAAGGCTTTGACAGCGCCCCCACCTATTTAAGCCCATACAACGCGCCGTATTACGCGGCGCTGTTTGAAGGGTATGGGTTTATCAAGCACAGGGACCATTATGCCTACGACCTGCCGCTCGACGGCGTGCAGGATGGCCGGTATGAAAGCGTATTGCGGCGCGCGGGCAAGCGGTTCGGGTTTACGGTGGAAAATGTCAACCTGCGGGGGGATCTAAAGCGCAAGACGCGTGATATGGCGCGTGTGGTGGCGGAGAGCATCCCGCCCGACTGGCGGATGCGCGCGCCCACCTCGGAATCGCTCTACCGCGAGCTAAAGCGCGTGCGGAACGTGCTATGGCCCGATTACGTCTACATGGCGTATAAGGGATCCCGGCCCATCGGCCTGCTGCTCGTCATTCCGGATTTGAACCCCATTCTCAGGGGCCTGAAAGGCCGCATGTTCCCGGTGGGCACCTTCCGCATGCTTTTCAACCGGTCCTACATCCGCCGCCTGCGCACGGTGATGCTCTACGTTGTGCCCGATTTTCAGAACAAGGGCGTGGAAGCCGCGATGATCCACCGCACGTTCGAGGCGGCGCGGCGAAATGGCGTCCGGTACGCGGAGGCGACCATGGTCAACGAGCAGAGCCTGAAGACCCAGCTGGCCGTCCAGCGCATGGGCGGGAAAGTGACGAAGGTCTACCGCCAGTATCGTTTGGAAATATAGGGGGCTGAATCAAGGGGCTGTGCCTGCCGGGCCAGAGAAGATCCCCCGATAATCCTCCTTGAGGCTTTGATGCGTTTGCTCTGCACCTCCCGATGTGGTTCCGCATAGGATGCAGCGTACTACCCCCAAAGGGGTGGAAAAGCCGCAGGGAGGGAAAGCCATGAGCCAAGAAGATACATACCGTCCAGCTGTGTTGCCGTCAGAAGCGGTCATGATGCCGGCAATAGAGGAAGCCGTCGATGAACCGTTTCCTGTGGCACAGGACACCATACCGCTCGATGAACCATTGGCGATACCCGCTGACGATCCGTCGATGGGATCAGTTTCGCGCTCCCCCATGAGCTACGCGCTTGAAAAAATGCGCAATCAAAGCCGTATACCACAAAACTTGGAGTGGATGAGCACCACGGCCGCCCCGCTGGACCGGGGCGTGAGCCGCCCATCGGCAAACCAGCCTCAGGCCGCGCAGCCTGAGGGAGCCATGAACCGGCCCAGCATGAGCCAAGGCTCGGCGCTCACCACGCTGATGCGTTCGGCCGCGCGCCAGTACAGGCCCGCGCCGTCGCTCATGCCGTCGCAGCCTATGATGCCGCCGCAGATGCCTCAAAATGTGGCGCAGCCTATGCAGCAAGGTCCGCAAATGCGCGGCGCGCTCCGCCAGGTGGTGCGGAACGTGCAGCAGCCGCAGGGCAATATGCCGTATCAACCCGGGGCGCCCATGGGCAAGTAACCCATCATCCTGATGTACATAACACAGCGGAAGGCTGTCGCGCCGGAAATGCCTGGCGAGACAGCCTTTTTTTATTTGCGCGAGAATTGTTAGGTGAATTTCCACAGGATGTTTTCGGCCGTTGCGGGGAACATACTGGCGACGCGTACCCGGGAGCGGCGGCTGCTCCGGGCGCGCCGGGCGCTGTGCGAATCGGCCCAGTCCGTTTTGCGCATCGGCATGGACTGCGGTTACCCATCGGCCCAGTCTTTTTCCCGCGCTTTTCAAGGGAAGCCTTGGCGTTTCGCCCGCGGAATATCGAAACCAGGGTCTAAGGCCGGCAGGGGAAACGGCTGACATGATGATCATGAAATGTACGAACAGGCTAAAGGGCGGTTTTACCAGAGAGGGCCGCGCGAATTTTGATTTCCCGCGGCCCCGTTTCCATCTTTTGCAGGGTTTAACGCGCCGTTCACAGAATAAGATATTCCTGCTGAATGGAGGGATGGAAATGCCCATGGTGACCGTGGACGGCGTCAGCCGCGCGTTTGCGGACGGCACAACCGCAGGCGCTATTTTTGACGCGTTTTATCCAAACCGCTCGCCGCGCCCCATTGCCGCCAGCCTATACGGACGCGTGCGCCCGCTGAACTGGGCGCCCGATACGGACTGCGGCCTTACGCTGCTGGATTACACGCATGACGAAGGGCGGCGCGTGTATGAGCGGTCACTGCGGTTTTTGTTTTTGCTGGCGGCGCGCGATGTGCTGCCCGGCAGCCGCGTGCGCATTGAGCACAGCGTCGGCTATGGCATTTACATCGATATGCACGCGAGCCTTACCGACGCGATTGTCGCGCGCCTTGAGGAGCGCATGCGCGCGCTGCGCGACGCGGATCTGCCCCTGGAGAGAGAGCGATGGTCGTGCGAAAAGGCTGTGGAACATTTCACCCGCGAAGGCCAGATGGATAAGGTTCGCCTTTTGTCCTATCGGCCGTACGCGCACTTTGACATGTATGGCTGCGGCGGGCTGTATGAATATTTTTATGGCGACATGCTGCCCTCTACCGGTCATGTGCATACCTTCTCGCTCCTGCACCACGCGCCGGGCATTGTGCTGCAAATGCCCTCGCCTCAGGCGCCTGAGGTTGTGGAACCCTTTGCGGAGCGGCCGAAACTGATGCGCGCCTTCGCCGAATCGGCGCGCTGGTATGACATTCTAGGCTGCGGAAACGTCGCCGACCTCAACGACATGATCGAAGCGGGGAACCTGCGCGAGCTCGTGCGCGTCAGCGAGGCGCTGCAAGAAAAATCCATCGCGGACATTGCCGACCGCATTGCCCGGGCCGGCAGCCGCGCGGTGTTTGTCGCCGGCCCTTCGTCGTCAGGCAAGACGACGTTTACCAACCGCCTGGCTGTGCAGCTTCGCGTCAACGGCCTGCGCCCGGTCATGCTGTCGCTGGACAACTACTACCGGGACAAACGGGAAGCGCCATTGGACGAGGAAGGCAAGCCGGACCTGGAGCGCTTGGAGGCGCTGGACACCGACCTGCTGGGCGAGCAGCTTGTTGCGCTCTTCCGCGGCGAAACGGTGGAAATTCCGCGCTTCAGTTTCCACACGGGCGGCCGCAAGCCGGAAGGGCAGCCGCTGCACGTGGAGGCGGATCAGCCTATTTTAATCGAAGGCATCCACGGGCTCAACCCAAGGCTGGCACAGGACGTGCCGCGCGAGTATTCCTACCGCGTATACATCAGCGCGCTGACCACCCTCAACCTGGACGACCATAACCGCATTCGCACAACGGACGTGCGCCTTTTGCGCCGCATGGTGCGCGATTACCAGTTTCGCCACGCGCCGTTTGAGGACACCTTGGCGATGTGGCCGTCCGTGCGCCGCGGGGAGGAAAAATTTATTTTCCCGTTCCAGGAGGAGGCGGATATTATGTTCAACTCCGCCCTGCCCTATGAGCTGTCTGTTTTGAAAAAATACGCGTACCCCATGCTGGCGCAAATTGACGAAAGCAGTCTCTACTTTACCAAGGCGCGGCGCCTCGTAAAATTTTTAAATTATTTTCAAACGGCGGATATCGAAAATGAGCTTGCGCCCACGGCGATTTTACGCGAATTCATCGGCGGCTGTTCATTCTATCTTAAACCGCAGTAATTTACCATCGCGATTGGAATTTACCATCCGCGGCGCCATTATAAAAACAAGTCTCCCTGTGCACACTACAGCCGCAAGGAGGCGAAAATGATATGAAAAGATTTGGTTTGCTGCTCATGTGCCTGGCGCTGGTGCTTGTCATAACCGCGTGCGCCGCCGCCACACCCGCTCCGGCGCCTATCCAGTCGCCGATGACCTCGCCGATGCCCGGAGGCACCGGCGAACTGAACCCCTACCCGACCGACGGCGCGGCGCAGACCGCCGCCATGTCCGGCGTGGAAAGCTCCGCCCTGTCCAAGAAGGCGAACGACGCCGCTGTGAAGATCAGCGAAATCGACTCGTGCGTGACCGCGATCATTGGCGATACCTGTCTGGCGGGCGTCACGTTTGACCCGCGCTATCAGGGCGCGCTCACGGACCGCATCCGCGATATGGTGAGCTCGCGAATTCAGTCCGTCGCGCCGGATATCCAGCGTGTGGCCGTGACGAACGATCCTGAACTTGCCGCGCAGATCAACACGGTCGCGGAGAAGATCAGCAAGGCGAACGCGCTTGGCGGGCTGACGGGCGAGTTTGATACCGTGCTTGGCAGGATTCAGTAGGGCATGGAAACGTCATGAAATAAGGGCGATACAAAAAAGTCGCCCTTTTTTCATGGAAACGTTTACACGTTTCCGGCCCCGTTCTTCCATTACATGAACCGGACCGCGGCTCATGCGGAGGTTTTCGCCGCCGTTTCAATCACCTCAATCACCTTCGCCGTCCCGTCATGTAGCGGCTCGCGTTCCATGGCCTTCCGGCATTCGGCGCGATGCTCCCAAAGGGCAAGCAGTTTTACGGCAAGCGATTCCGCCGTCATCTCCTCCTGCGGGAGCACGCGGGAGAAGCCGCGTTTTTCAAACGACGCGGCGTTGAGGATCTGGTCGCCGCGGCTGGCGTCCAGCGGATAGGGCACAAGGAGCGCCGGCTTCCGCAGCGCGAGGATTTCGGAAAGCGCGTTCGCCCCCGCGCGGGAGAGCATAAGCTCAGTGGCCGCGAACAGATCAGGCAGCGCTTCCGAGACGTATTCCAGCTGGCGGTATCCCGCCATTTCGGAGAGCGAAGAATCCACATTGCCTTTGCCGCAGATGTGCGCGATGTCAAAGTGAGGAAGCAGGCGGGTGAGCGCCCCGCGCAGCGCCGCGTTTACGGACGCCGCGCCGCTGGAGCCGCCCATCATGGTGAGCACCGGCTTTCTGCCGTCAAAGCGCAAAAACGTGAGGCCGCGGGCCCGGTCGCCGGCGAAAAGCTCGGGCCGCAGCGGCGTGCCCGTGTACACAGCCTTGGGGCCCATGGCATCCGCCGCCTCGGGGAACGTGGTGCAGATAGCCCTGGCCAGCGGCGCGGTAATTCTGTTGGCCAGGCCGGGCGTCATATCGCTCTCGTGCAGCACGGCCGGCACGCGGTGAAGCCAGGCGCCGTACACAACGGGCACGGACACAAAGCCGCCCTTGGAAAACAGGACGTTTGGCTTGAGCCGCCGCATCAGGCCGGCGGCCTCAAACGCGCCCCGTACGACGCGGAAGGGATCGGTCAGGTTTTTGATATCCATATACCGGCGCAGCTTGCCGGAGTGTATCGCGTGATAGGTCACGCCTTTTACAGGCTCTATGAGTTCTCTTTCAATGCCCTGCGCGGTGCCGATGTAATGCACGTCCCAGCCGGATTTTAGAAAATGCGGAATGATCGCCAGGTTCGGCGTGACATGGCCGGCTGTGCCGCCGCCCGTAAATACAATTTTTTTCATTGATTTTAAGCCCCCTTCCATTTATTATAGCAGAGCAAGTCAATATTTACGCATGTTGATGAAATGATCCCCATCTGTTATACTGGCAGCGTATTGGAAACGGATAGGTTCCCCGCCAAAGGGAGAGGGGACGCCCACATGGTATACTGCGCGGGGGAGCAACTGCGAAAGGGTGGATGAAGCAATGGAGGGTCAACAGCAGCGGGCGGAAAGGGATGCTTTTGAAACGGACCCGATCGCGCCGCTTGGCATCATCGCCATGCCGGGGTGCGAGGAGCTGGGCAGGCGCGCGAACGGATATCTGATGCGCTGGCGCACGGAAAAAGAAGAATCCTTTGAGGACACAAGGGAGCTGTACACGAGCCCGGGGTACAAACGGGACGACTTTTTGCTGGAGGTGGACTGCCCAAGGTTCAGCACGGGCGAGGGCAAGGGGCTGCTCAAGCAGAGCGTGCGGGGCCATGACCTGTACATCATTTCCGACGTGACCGCCCGCCAGATGACGTACCAAATGTACGGGCAGACCGTGCCCATGTCGCCGGACGACCACTACGCGGATTTAAAGCGCGTCATCGCGGCGATTGGCGGCAAGGCAAAGCGCATCAATCTGATCATGCCGTTCCTCTATGAAAGCAGGCAGCACCGGCGTACCAGCCGGGAGTCCATGGATTGCGCCATCATGCTGCAGGAACTCTCCCGCATGAACGTCTCCAACATCATCACCTTTGACGCGCATGACCCGCGCGTGCAGAACGCTATCCCGCTCACCGGCTTTGAGTCTGTGCACCCGACCTACCAGATGCTCAAGGCGCTGTGCAAAAACATTCGCGACCTGAACATCAACCGCGACCATATGATGGTCGTATCGCCTGACGAGGGCGCGATCGGGCGCAGCATTTACTACTCCACGGTGCTGGGGCTGAATATGGGCGTGTTCATCAAGCGGCGCGACTACACCCGGGTGGTGGAAGGCCGCAACCCCATTCTATCGCACGATTATATTGGCGACAGCGTGGAAGGCAAGGATATCATCGTGGCCGACGATATCATCGCCACGGGCGAATCCATCCTGGATCTGGCGCGCGAGCTGAAAGCGCGCCGCGCGGGCCGCATTTTCTGCGCGGGCACGTTCGCCTTCTTTACAAAGGGTTTGGACGCGTTCCATAAGGCGTATGAGGAGGGCACTATCTCGCGCGTGCTCAGCACAAACCTGAACTATCTGCCGGCCGAGACGCGCGCCGCGCCGTGGTTTATTGAGGTGGATATGTCCAAGTACATCTCCTTTATCATCGCTACGCTCAACCACGACCACAGCCTGCACAGCCTGCTCAACCCGCTGGACCGCATCAAGCGGCTGCTGACGTGTTATCGCGAGCAGCAGGCGGAAGCGGGCTTTCGGCTTATTTAACAGAATTAGGAGGGGACACAATGAAGCTAGGCGTTTTTACGGTACTATTGGGCGGCCAGCCGCTTCGCGAGGCATGCGCGTATCTCGCGAAATCAGGCGTGCAAGCGGTGGAAATCGGGTGTGGCGGCTTCCCCGGAAAAGCGCACTGCGATCCGAAGGCGCTGCTTGGCGACCCGTCGCGCCTTGCGGCGTTCCAGTCGGCCATCGCGGACCATGGGCTTGAACTCGCCGCGCTGTCCGTGCATGGCAACGGCGTGCATCCGGACCCGGCGGTTGCCAAGGCGGCCAATGACGACTTTCAGGACGCGTGCCTGCTGGCGGAAAAGCTCGGCGTCCACACGGTGGTTACGTTTTCCGGCTGCCCGGGCGGAAGCGCGTATGACCGAACGCCCAATTGGGTGACCTGCCCCTGGCCGGACGATTTTACACAGATTCTGAACTATCAATGGAATGACGTGCTGACCCCCTACTGGCAAAAGACGGCGGCGGAGGCGGCGGAGCACGGCGTGACGAGGATCGCGCTGGAGATGCACCCGGGCTTTACCGTACACAATCCAGAGACGTGCCTGCGCCTGAGAGAGGCTGTGGGGCCGGCGATTGGCGCGAACTTTGACCCCAGCCATCTGTTCTGGCAGGGCATTGACCCGGTCGCGGCCATTCGTGCCCTTAGCGGCGCCATATACCACTTCCATGCCAAGGATACAAGGATTGACGCGCTAAACTGCGGCGTGACCGGCGTGCTGGACACAAAGCCCTACGGCGACGAAATACACCGCAGCTGGATCTTCCGTACCGTGGGATACGGGCATGACCTGCAGCTTTGGCGCGACATCATATCCAATTTGCGCCTGGCCCAGTATGACGGCGCGATTTCCATTGAGCACGAGGACAGCCTGATGAGCGTGAACGAAGGGCTGCAAAAAGCCGTCGCGTTTTTGAAGGAAGCCATGATCTTTGAGGAAAAATCGGAGATGTGGTGGGCATAATACGATTATCGCCGTACCCGCAAGCCGGTCTATGGGAGGGATAGGAAGCATGGCGAGGCTGTTTGGCACAGACGGGGTTC
>WRGP01000171.1 GCA_009787135.1 Bacillota bacterium
GGGTGGGTCTTATCGTCCTCCGGCATGGACAGAATCGGAATCTGGGTGATGGAGCCCGCCTTGCCCTTGATACGGCCCGCGCGCTCGTACATGGTGGCCAGGTCCGTGTACAGGTAGCCCGGATACCCCCGGCGGCCCGGTATCTCCTTGCGCGCGGCGGACACCTCGCGCAGGGCCTCGGCGTAGTTGGTGATATCAGTCAGGATAACCAGCACATGCATGTCGCACTCGTAAGCCAGATACTCCGCCGCGGTCAGCGCCATGCGCGGCGTGGAGATGCGCTCCACCGCCGGGTCGTTGGCCAGGTTCATGAACAGCACCGCTCGGTCGATGGCGCCGGTTCTTCGAAAGTCTGAGATGAAGAAATCCGCTTCCTCAAAGGTGATGCCCACCGCGGCGAAAACCACCGCAAACTTCGTGTCCGTGCCCAGCACCCGCGCCTGGCGGGCGATCTGCGTCGCCAGCTGCGCGTGGGGCAGGCCCGAGCCGGAGAATACCGGCAGCTTCTGCCCGCGCACCAGGGTGTTCAACCCGTCGATGGCGCTGACGCCCGTCTGGATGAACTCGGAGGGATAATCCCGGGCGGCCGGGTTGATCGGCGTGCCGTTGATATCCATGCGCTTTTCGGGGATAATTTCCGGCCCGCCGTCTATGGGACGGCCCATGCCGTCGAACACGCGGCCCAGCATATCCCGCGAGACGGACAGCTCAATGCCGCGCCCGAGAAAACGCGCCTTGCTCGTGTCGATGCGCAGGCCCTGGGAACTTTCAAAAAGCTGCACCAGCGCCTTGTCGCCATTGACTTCCAGCACCTTGCCGCCGCGCTTTTCGCCCTCCGCCTGCTCGATTTCCACCAGCTCGTTGTATTTGACGCCGGCGACGCCTTCGACCAGCATCAGGGGGCCGACGACCTCACGAATGGTACGGTATTCCTTGAGCATCTTACAGCCCCCCCTCGTCGGTCAGCGCGGCCATTTGACCCGAAATCTCCGCCTCAATGGCGTCAAACGCCGACATGTCCTCTTCCGACAAAAACTTCATCCGGGCGATCCGGTCCCGGGCAGGGAGCCCGATCACCGCGGACAGGTTCGCACCCGCGTCCAGCGCGGCCCTGCCTTTTTGTCCATAGAGCAACACCAGCCGCAGCATGCGGTATTGCTTGCGCAGCGAAGTATAGGTGTCCACCTCGTCAAAGGCGTACTGTTGCAAATAATCCTCGCGGATGGAGCGTGCCACCTCCATGGACAGCCGGTCCTTCCAAGACAGGGCATCCATGCCGACCAGGCGGACGATCTCGTCCAGCTCGGCCTCCTCCGCCAGAATCCGGATACCCTCCGCCCGAAGGGCCATCCAGTCGGGCGCGGCATTCTGGTCAAACCAGTCTTGAAGGCGGTCGATGTAGAGGGAATAGCTCTGCAGCCAGTCAATGGCCGGAAAGTGGCGCTTGTACGCCAGCTGCGCCGACAGGCCCCAGAACACCTTGACGATCCGCAGTGTGGCCTGGGACACGGGCTCGGAAATGTCCCCGCCCGGCGGGGATACCGCGCCGATGGCCGTAATGGAGCCCATCCGCTTGCCGCTGCCCTGGCAGACCACGCGGCCCGCACGCTCGTAGAACTCCGCCACGCGGGAGGACAGGTACGCGGGGTAGCCTTCCTCGCCCGGCATCTCCTCCAGGCGGCCGGACATCTCGCGCAGGGCCTCGGCCCAGCGGCTGGTGGAGTCAGCCAGGATCGCGACCTTATACCCCATGTCGCGAAAATACTCGGCGATGGTGATGCCGGTATAGATGGACGCCTCCCGCGCGGCGACGGGCATATCGGACGTGTTGGCGATGAGCACGGTGCGCTTCATCAGCGATTCGCCCGTGCGCGGGTCGCGCAGCTCGGGGAATTCCATTAATACGTCGGTCATCTCGTTGCCGCGCTCGCCGCAGCCCACGTAGACGATGATGTCCGCGTCCGCCCATTTGGAGATCTGGTGCTGCGCAACCGTCTTGCCGCTGCCGAAAGGGCCGGGGATCGCGGCCACGCCGCCGGAGGCAATCGGGAAAAAGGTGTCGATGACGCGCTGCCCGGTGATCATCGGGGCGTCCGGCGGCAGCTTCTCCCGGTACGGGCGGCCGCGCCGGACGGGCCATTTCTGCATCATGGTCAACTTGCGCGCCCGGCCGTCCTCGCCCCGGATCTCGCAGACTGTTTCCTCAATCGTCGCCATGGCCGGCGCGATTTCTGTCACCGTGCCGCCCATCCCCTGGGGGACCATGATCCGGTGTTCCACCACCGCGCTCTCCCGCACCGTGCCGATAAAATCGCCGGGGGCGACCGCGTCGCCCGCCTTCACGCAGGGCTCGAAAGCCCATTTGCGCGCGCGGTCCAGGGCCGGTACTTCGACGCCGCGGGAAACGCGCTCGCCGATTTGGCTGTAGATGGCGGTAAGAGGCCGCTGGATGCCGTCAAAAATCGACTCGATCAGGCCAGGCCCCAATTCCACCGACAGGGGCGCGCCGGTGGAATACACCGGCTCCCCGGGGCCGATGCCGGAGGTTTCCTCATAGACCTGAATGGAAGCCTTGTCGCCGCGCAGCTCGATGATCTCCCCCACCAGGCGGTTTTCGCTCACGCGTACCACGTCGTACATACGGGCATCGGCCATGTTTTCCGCGACGATCAAGGGGCCTGCAACCTTGATGATGGTTCCCTGCTGCATGTCGTCAGTCCCCCTCTTTCTCAAATAAAATGTCCGCGCCGATGGCCTTTTCCACGTTGGCCTTCACGCGCCGCATGCCGAAACCGTCCGTCCCCTGGCTCCCGGGGATGGGGATCAGCACGGGAGAGGCGGAGGTCCTGTATTTTTCCAGCGTCTCGGGCGCCATGCGCGCCGCGCGCTCGGTCATGAAGATCACCGGGACGCCTTCCTCAGCCAAGCGGAACACCGCCCGGGCCACCGCCTCGGGCGTCTCCGCCGGGATCACCTTCATCCCCATGGCCTTGAAGGCCAGCGCCACGTCGCGCTCCCCGACGACGCCCATCACGTCACTCACCATACAGCACACGCAACCTTTCCCGAATGGCTTCCGGCGGGAAGGCATTCTTCTTCCCCGCGAGGATCAGCCGGACCGCCGCCGCTTCCTTTTCCGCGCCCAGGATGTGCCCGATCACCGGCTCTATCCGCAGGCAGTCGTGCCGAAGCGCGGTGAACTTCGCGATGAGGTGATCCTCCATCGCCTTTTCCAGCGCGGGCAGCTTCGCCGCGTCCTGCACGGCGGCGGCGGCCGCCTGTTTGACGGCTTTGCCGCAGGCCGCCAGGAGCCCTTCCAGAAGGTCCGGATTTTCAAAGGCGCGCAGCCATTTCGCCTCCCGAATCGTTCCGCCCGGCAGCAGCATTTCGGAAAAAAATGCCGCGTCCCGGCCCATCCGCCGCGCGCGCAGCAGCATCACCGCGCCCAGGATATCCGCCCTCTCCGCGAAGTAGGCGCGGATTGCCCTGCTTTTCACAAAACGCAGTTTCTGCCGGATCAGCGCATAGACCGCTTTGTCCGCCGCCGCGTCGATGGCCAGCGCGTCGTCTCGGACGGCCAGCTTCTTCTCCAGCGCGTCCAGCGGCGCGCGCAGCGCTTCCGGCAGCTTTTTGTATTGCCTCTCCGCCACCATGTGCGCCAGCCGGTCCACAGGGTAGACGCCGCAGGGGGAGAGGAACGCCGCCGGTTGATTCAGGCACCGCGCCTTGAGCAGGGTTTTCAGGTTCAAGCCGTCGTAGCGCAGCATAAAACAATCGGTCGCATTCGGGTCCGGCGATATTTTCCGCACCAGGGCGCATGCCGACCGCACGCGCTCCGCCGCGATCATTTCCGCATCGCCGCCCTCCGCGCTCAGGAAACCGATCTCCGCCAGCACGCGCAGGGCTTCCCCATAGGTGGCGGCGGCCAGCAGCCTCTCGATTTGCCCGGTGTCCAGCCTGTTCCGCTCGATCGTATGGATACGCGCGACGGCATAAGGTACGCTCATTCCCTTCCGTGGAGGGGTGGCCGTGAGGCCCGAATGGCTTCCCCGGGGCATACCTCGCCCTCCTTCCGCGCCCGCCGCGTATTACGCGAACAGCAGCGCCGCGATTTCGGCTTCCAGATCCATCCGCTTCGCTTCCAGCGCCGCCTGATAGGTGCAGTGAACCTCCATGCCGCCCCGTTCCAGCAGGAACCCGTCCCCTATCGCCCGGCTCTCCTTCGCCAGGGCCAGCCGCCCGGGCTTCCCTGCCTTTTGCAGGGCTTCGTTCGCCTCCCGAACAAACGCGGCGTCACACCATACGCTGTCGGGGTCCGGCACAACGGTTTCATCCCCTCGGGCCGCCTGCAGCAGCACCGCGAGCCCAAAGGCGCGCGCCTCCTCCCGGGGCATCGCGCGCATCATGGAAAGCGCCTCCCGGAACGCCTCGTCCAGCACCCGGCGCTTGGCGGCGAGCAGCGCCTTTCGCGCGTCCAGCCGCGCCATGCGCTGCAGGCGGTCGTCCAGCTGCAGCGCCTCGCGCCGCGCCGTTTCCAGCGCCGCCGTTCGCGCCTGATTGATTTTCTCCTCGGACCGTTCGCGCGTCTGTTCGGCTTTGGCCCGCGCGTCGCGCAAAAGCTGCGCTTGCGCCGCCTGAGCGTCCTGTTCGATCCGGGCAAGTATAGCCTGTGCTTCCATCGCTACAGCACTCCTATCGGTGGGTTTCGCGGGCGCCCCGCCCCGTGCGTCAGATGCTCACGAAAAACACCATCAGGAAGGAAGTGAGCAGCGCCAAGACCGCGTAGGTTTCCACCATGACGGCCATCAGGATACCCTTGCCGCTCTGGTCCGGGCGGACGCCGACCATGTTGATCGCCGCCGCCGCGACCTGGCCCTGCCAGATGGCGGAGAAACAACCGACGATTGCGATGGGGAGGCAGCCGACGAGCAGCAGCAAGCCCTGCGTCGTCGTCAGCGCGATCATGCCGCCCAAGAAGTTTGTCTTGATCAGGACGATAAAAGCGATCAAAAAACCGTATATGCCCTGCGTGCCGGGAAGAAGCTGGAGAACCAGGCATTTGCCGAACATATCAGGGCTCTCCGCCACGACGCCCGCGGACGCCTCCCCCGCGATGCCCACGCCCCTGGCTGAACCGGTGCCCGCGACGAGCGCCGCAAGCGCCGCGCCGGCCAGTGCCAGAATCTGTCCCAATTCCATGGATCATTCCTCCTAAAGATGTGATGCGCAACGCGAATGCCTGCTTATATCAACCGTCAACGCCATCCTCGCCGGGAAGCGAAACGGCGGCATACCGGGGAGAAACGGAGAGCGGAACAAACGGATCGCCGCCGTCCTCATAGAACTTGCCGAAGAACTCAATGTACTGCAGACGGCAAGCGTGGACATACGCGCCCAGCACATTGATGACCGCGTTGAACACATGGCCGACAACCAGCACCGCGACGCCCGCCACAGCGCCGAGGATTCCGCCGGGCAGGAGTATGAACGCCAACGTGTTAAACACCATGCCAATGACGCCGGTCGCAAGGCCCATGCCGAACAGGCGCATATAGCTCAGGATATCGGACAGCCAAGATGTAATCCCGTACAGCGCGCCGAATCCGCCGGTGAACTTGCCCATCAGCGTAGGCTTCGCGCGCCCCGCCGTCAGCCAGATGCCCGCCGCGCCCGCGATCGCCAGCACCGCGCCAACGGTTGATAGCCCGGGGACGAGGATCATCAGCGCGATGCCAAAGAGCAGGAAGAGCCAGAGAAATTGATCCATGAAGGCGTCCAAGGGCTTGCCCGCCTTGAAATTCTTGTAGGCCGCCACACCCAGGCCTGTCAGCAAATGCACGCACCCCAGCCCCATGCAGAGCGTCATCATCTCCAGCGGCTGCTCCAGCGGGTTGATCAGGATGGGCCGGATGCTGGCCCCAAACCATGTGTCGAACATCGCGCCCCAAAAGACCGTCGAGACGCCGCCAAACGCCAGCACCCACATGATCTTCCTCAGGCCGGTCTTGGGCTTGGCAAAATGGATAACAAGCGGGATGAGCGCCGCCATGATCAGGCCGTATCCGGCGTCGGAGACCATCATGCCGAAGAAGCAGAAGAAAAACGGCGCCATGATGAACGTCGGATCCAGGCTCCGGGCGTCTGGCAGGGAATAATTGGTGATCACCGCCTCAAAGGGCGCGATGAACCGGTTGTTGCGCATCAGCGTCGGCGGCTTTTCATCGTCCGCGGCGGCGCGGAACTCGATCTCCATCGCCGGGACCGACGCGCGCAGGCGCTTTTCGAGCTTTTCGCACGCGCTCTGGGGAATCCAGCCCATGCACAGGAAGGCGCTGGACGTCTCGGCAAAGCGCATCCCGGCCGCCTCGCGTTCTTTTTCACACGCATTGAGTTCGCACAGGATCTTCAGGTCCGGTTCCGCCCCGGCCAGCCCCGCCAGCTCCTTGGCGAGACCCTCCCTTTCGGCCGTCACGCGCTCGCGTTCGGCCTCCAGGCGGCGGCACTGCTCGGCGGGCGTTCCCTCGCCCTGGAAGGCGCGGGCGGAAAACTCGGCGGCTTTGAGCGCGCCCTGCACGGCGTCCCGGGCCGATTTATGCGCGACGATCCAAAGGCAGGCGCTGTCCTGGGCCTCGCCGACGATCCGCGTCAAAACGGGCAGGCCGGACAGCGCGGCCTCCACGCCCTCCAGCGCCTTTGGGCTGACCGTCCCGGCAAACTGCACCGTTTCCCGGGTATCGCGCAGGCGCTCAACAGGGATATCAAGCCCGGCCCAGGGCGAAAGCTGCTGCAGCTCCGCCGTCAGGCGTGTTTGCCGGCCTTGCAGCTCGCCGCGCCTGCGCTCCAGCGACTCCAGCGCGCCCACAACGGCCATCAGCTCGCTTTTCGACCGCTGGACACGCGCCGTTTCCACGGCGCTGACGACCGGGAAGGACATGGAGGCCAGCATGCCTTTCTTGGGCGCAAAGCCGGCAAGTTCGCCGATAGCCCAGCGGATGCGTTGGAGCCTCTCCTCCGCCCGCTCCAACCCGCCGCGCCCTTCGCACAGATACCGTGACGCCTCTTCTCCGTCGATCTCGGTGATCTGCACGCAGCCCGCTTTTTGCAGAATGGCCAGCACCCGATCCTTGTCAGCCCGCATGGCCAGCAGGGTCAGGCGCTTCATCTCAACGAGCGCCATCGTTCACAATCCTTTCAAAAATCACGCGGGCCGCCCCGGGCAGCCGCTCGCGAGCGGCCTCAATGATCTTTTCCCTTTCCAGCGCCTCGGCCTTTTCCAGCTCGTCGATTTGCCGCCGGGCCGTAGCGCGGGCGTCCTCCAGCACGCGCTGGGTCAGGGCGCGGTGCTCCAGCGCGGCGTTTCGCTCGTTCGTCCCGCCGGCCTCGTCCGCCGTCTTAAGGATGTCGCGCGCCTCACGCTGGGCGCGGACAAGGGTTTCCGCCGCCCTGGCCTCCGCCGCCTCGATTTGCCTGAGCAACGCTATGGACATGACGCGCCGCCTCCCCGCTTGCTTGTATACTTGGCTCCGAACAGCCGGCCCTTTGGGCTTCTTGCGGCAATTCGCAAAATTCTTTAGAACCCGGCATGCTTGTTTCTCACTGGCGAACGCGCATGCCAAACCGTGGGACGCATTACGGCACCGGGCTGCCCCGCCGCGTTCCGGCGCGGAGCGGCGAACCTCCTCAAAACCCGTATCGCGAAGAACGCCGGCGCCCCCCGGGCACAGATAGAAAAGGAAACCCGACAATCCGCTGTAACGATCCGCCAAGATTCCCCGCAAGCAGCAACGGCGTCCCTTGTTATCTGCAAAAAAACACGGCTATACCAAGCCAGACAATTTTTCTCAATCGTCAGCCTTTCGTGACGGCCGCAACGAATGCTATCATTATAGCTTCTCGCCGGAAAAAAAACAAGTACTTTGTAGATACCGCTCTATAGACGGCTGCGGATGCTTCAGCGCACGCGTATCGTTGAATTTGATAGCACCTCCTCCGCGTACCGCACCCCCTCCATCGCGTCCCTCACATACCGGTCCGCGCCAATCTCCGCCGCGTACTTTTCCGTTAAAACCGCGCCGCCGACCATGACGCGCACCCCCGGCACGCTCTCGCGCAGGGCGCGGATCGTGGCTTCCATGCTGACCACCGTCGTCGTCATCAGCGCGGACAGGCCCACGAGCCGCGCCTCATGCGCCTTGGCCGCCTCCACGACCGTTTGCGGCGGCACGTCCCGGCCCAGGTCAATTACGTCAAAGCGGTAGTTCTCCAGCATGGCCTTGGCAATGTTCTTGCCAATATCATGAATATCCCCGTGCACGGTCGCGACGACTACCTTGCCGCGCCCGCCGCGTTCGTGCGGCGCCAGGCGTCCGCTCAGGGCCTCGAAAGCGGCTTTTGCCGCCTCCGCGCTCATGAGCAGCTGCGGCAGGAACGCTTTGCCCTTTTCAAACGCCGCGCCCACGGTGCTGAGCGCCGGGATCAGCTCCTCCTCGACAACGGCAAGGGGCGGCTGGTTTTCCGCAAGCCGCGCGGCCAGGGCGCGCGCCTCGTCGCGAAGGCCCCGCTCAATCGCCTGGCGAAGTGAAACGCCGGCTTGCCGGGCGGG
>WRGP01000172.1 GCA_009787135.1 Bacillota bacterium
CCGCGGCAGCGCACGGTGTATTTCACCGGGCCGGCGCGGAAGCGGGCGAATAGAAAATCCGCCCGCTTCCGCGCCTTTCATAAAAAAGAATAGCGCATCGCCTGTAGCGGCGTCCGGCTATCCCCTTTGAATTTGGGACAAAATTCTTGTCAAGCTGGAAAGGGAGTCCGCCAATTCACGAAAATCAGCCGTGGAAATATTCTGCGCCCATTCCTGCACCTGTTCTCCAATGGTCGCGCGAATAGCGCTGAGCTTTTCACGCCCGGCGTCAAGGATCACGACGTTTACGACCCGGCGATCCTGCGTGTCACGGATGCGGTCTACCAGATGTTCTTCAATGAGCCTGTCTACCAGCGGCGTAATGTTTGGCTTGGCGATACCAAGCCGGTGAGAGATTTCGGATACGGAAATAGACCCTGTTTCGTTGAGCATGCTGAGCACCTGCACGTGGGACAAGGGAATACCATGCTCGTTTTGAATGACGTCCATATGTAGCAGCCGCTTGCGTAAAAGGGGCATAACGCTGAAAATGTTTTGGGAGATGCTCTCAATGGCGGCGGGATCCAACGCTTTTTTTCTGCTCATGGGTTCATTCCTCCTTGTTTTGGCTTATACCGCGCCGTATCTTTGACACATTTCGCATATTCATTATGTCTACAGTCTTATTATATCGAAAAAAGTCATATATTGCAAGGTGTTATAAAAAATTTTTTTGCCCGCCTAAAAATATGCGGTGAGATAAAGGGATTTATGGCTCCATGCAAGAATAAACAACATGGATTCGTCTGATATTTAATGCGGAAAGTATACAATGCGGTAGGTGAAGGGAATGCAGCTACTCAAGGGCCTTCTGGACAACTTTTTCCCGGATGGCGTCATCTATCTTCTGATTGCGGTAACGTTTGCGGCGGGTGTCGTCAAATGCAGCGTGCCGCTGTTTCGTAACACGGGCGCGCTTTCACGCGGGGCGAATCTGCTGAGGGAAGGCGCCAAAGCGAAGCTCGCGAGGCCATTATGGGATGATCCCGGCTTTTTGGGCAAGCGCCTGCAGCCGGCCTGGCGCGCGTTTTTGCAGAGCGCGGATTTATCCCGCACAAACGGCATCGCCTGTGACGTCGCCGAATTCATCCACGATGATTCGGTTATCACCGAGCCTGGCAAAGCCGCCGTGGCGGATATCATCCCCGGCATTTGCACCTCGCTGGGCATTCTGGGCACGTTTGTCGGCCTTGTCATAGGCCTTACCGGCCTGGATATCATGAACGAAGTGTCCTACATCCAGCTGACGAAGGGCATCTCCGTAGCGTTCTATACGTCGATTGTGGGCCTCGTTGGGTCGCTCCTGTTCAATGTTATCAACAGGACGGCGGTCGGCCGCGCGCGCCGCAGCCTGGACCGGTTTGTCGCCGCGTTTTATAAATACGCGATTCCGCGGCCCTCGGACGTGACGACACAGCTTCTCGTGTATGAGCGCGAACAGGCGGACAGCCTGGGGCAGTTTGCCCAGGATATCAGCGTGCGTATGGCCGGGGAAATCAACCACGCGATCGCGAAGGCCATGATGCCTATACAGCGCACCATGGAGGATTTCATGAAGATGGCCACCCGCGCGCAAGTGGACGGCTTGGACTTTATCGTCGCGCGCTTCATCGACAGAATGAACAAATCGCTGGACGGCCAGCTCTCAAGGCTGGGCGAAGCCCTCGCCCAAACGGCGGACGGCCAGCTTAAGGCGCAAGCCGACCTGCAAAACACCGTCTCCTCCATTGGGGATCTGACACAGAGCGTGGTGGAAGTGCAGGCTATCTCCGAACAGGTGATCCAGAAATTTGCCGTATACATAACGGACATGGAGAAGACCTATCGGCAAGTATCGGACACGCAGGCCGACACGGCCGAGCTGCTTGAGTCAATGGGCCAATCCTCCGCGCGGCAGGCGCGCTACCTCTCCGCGCTGCAGGAGTATCAGGCGAAGCTGCAGTCAAGCTTTCAGGATTACACGCTCTGGACGGATCGATACGTCGGCGGCTTGGAAAAGCGAACCGCGCAGCAGAGTGAGTCGCTGGAGCAAATCGCCATGGAAATGCGCGCCAGTTCCGAGCTGCTCAGAGGCGCGTACAAGAGCTTTGTGGAGTCTATTGAGCTGGGCCTTGCCAACGCGCTTGGGCTCTTTGACGAGAACATGCAGAACCTGACGCGTCAGATTCACGGTACGCTTTCGGATATTCAGGAGACGATGACGCAGCTGGAGTCCGCCATGGCGCGCGCGGTGCGCACCGCCTCGACGGAGCGGGAGGTGAGCTGAGTTGCTCGCGAAGGGGGCCGGCAGCCGAAGAAAACCGCGCGCGGAAAACAGCGGCTATTGGATGTCCTATTCCGATATGATGGCCGGGCTGCTGCTGATGTTTGTGTTGCTGCTGTTTTTATCCTTTAACCGCTATGTGAAGCTGCAGGAGGCGAAAGAGAGCGAACTGGCCGAAAAAGAGGTGCAGCTCAAGGCGCAGGAACAGGAGATCGCGGCGTCACAGACCGCGCTGGAACAGTATGAACAGGAGCTGTTGTCCATCCGCTACGCGCTCAATACGCAAAGAGTGGTGCTGGACGAAAAGGAAATGGAGCTTGGCCAGAAAGATACCCAGCTTGCGGCCAACCGCGAGGAGCTGGAACAGTCGCTGGCTCAGCTTATTCTCCAGCAGGCGAGAATTGAAGAGCAGGAGCGGCTATTGGCACTGACCCAAGAGGAGGTGCAAGCCGCGCAGGCGCAGCTGGACGCCTATTCGAATGAACTGCAAAACCGCGAGATCATGCTCAGCGCAAAGGATGCGGAGCTGCTCTTGGAGCAGCTGCGCGTGACGGATTTGGAGACGCTTCTCAACTACCAGAGAGAACAGCTGGAAACCCAAGCTGTCCGCATCGAAGCGCTGGTGGGCGTGCGCGCTCGGATCATTGCGCAGCTGCGCGACGCGTTTGTGCGCGAGGGGCTCAACGTGGCTGTGGATGGCACAGGCGCCATCACGCTGGATTCCACCGTGTTTTTTGATACGAATATGGACCGCCTCAAACAAGACGGCCGCGAACTGCTCGCCAGGCTCCTGCCTATCTATTTCAGGACGCTGATGAGCCCGCAGAACGCGGAGTTTGTGGCGGAAATCATCGTGGAAGGGCACACGGATAGCGTGGGCAGCTATGAGCATAACCTGGATCTGTCGCAGCGGCGCGCACAGGCGGTGGTAAATTACTGCATGAGCCCGGAGTTTGACGGGCTATCCGCCCAGGAAAAGAACCGCCTCCGCACGATGATAACGGCAAACGGCCGCTCACAAAGCCAATTGATCTACGACGCCGAAGGCAGAGAGGACAGGGCTGCCTCACGGCGTGTGGAGATCAAATTCCGCCTGAAGGACGCGGAAATGATCGAGAGCATGAGCCGCATTTTGGCGGAGATTGGGGACTGATGCCCGCATGTGCCGCGGTTCATGCGGGCGCCTACACCAGCTTGCGTTCAGCGGCGATGCGAACGACGTCGACAATGGAATTGGCCTTTAGTTTTACAAAAATACTATTGATAATTTGCTTGATGGTGTTGATGGATAAGCTTTTATCCGCGGCAATCTCGGAGCGGGAAAGCCCGTTGTACAGATCGCGCAGAACTTCGGTTTCACGGGCGGACAAGGCTGGTTCGCCGTTGCTGCCATGCTCCTTTTCATACTCGCCAATGATCAACGCCCCGCGCTTGGCGTAGGTGGCCGATTTGTGGAGGACCGTTTCCAGCCAGGTATGGGGAATGACGGGATCGGGCTCGCGCAGCGCATAGGCGATCAATGTGCGCATGTCCTTGCCCAGCGCGATAAAAGGCGTCAGGATGCCGTTTGGCAGCGCGGCCGCGTAGGCTTTTCCAAGCGTTACGACAGCCGCTTCTTTATCTTTCATGTGGTATTGCACACAGGCTTCCAGCACCAGCATTTCCAGCCGGTCGTACAGGACCGTATTTTGCCGCTTCCTCTCCTCGATATAGGTTAGCAAGCATGTATAGTCCTTGACCAAATAGAAATAGTGCGCCTTGATCTGGTCTACGAGGCTTTCGGCGCGGTACGCGTAATTCTGCGGCATGTCCTCCTGTTTCAGCCAATCCGGGATCCTTTCGGGTTGGCGCAGGATGTAATAGTACCACCCCAGAGCAATATGATAGGTGGTGAATCGCGCGGCATATTCCTTTTCGCCGAGCAGGGCGGAAAGGTTTTTCAGCATTTGTTCAAACCTTGCGTAATTCCCTTGCAGCGCGGCGATGCGCAGGAGGTAAATAAGCGTCCTGTGCGCGATTTCAAACTGCCCGCTTTCCCGGGCATGCTTGAAGGCGCAGGCAAAAAGAGCCTCCGCGTTGTGAAAGTCCGCCTGATAGAAGAGCAGCTCGCCCCTGACCGCATCGTCCGCTCCCGCCATCCCGCCGCCAAAACAGCGCGTCACATACCACACCGAGCGGTTCATGACGGCATTAAACGCCGCGGGCGCGTCCTTCTTTGCGGACCCTACCCGGCTGAACCAAGGGCCCATGGGATAACAGGCAAGCTTGCCTGGGTTGACGGGATGCTTTGCCAGGCAATCATACTGTTTGGCAAAATACGTGTCAAAATCGTAGATATCATCTTGTGTGCACAGCATGAAGCGTATGATGCCCAAGCAATAATAAAGGCAGCCCAACGAACGGTTTCGAAAGGCGTCGTCCGTGGAAAACGAAAGGAATTTCGCCTCGTATTCCTTTGCCAGCGCATACGCCTGTGCCCAAAGGTTCAGGCACATGGCAAAGCGCACGTGCATCGCGGCAAGGAAAAGCACCCGATCAAACGCTTCCGCCGGCGCCCTGCTCAAGATATCCATTGCCAAGCCCGCGATATCCTGCGGCACATGCATAGGCAGTTCCATAAAAATAGCCAGGAGGGACGGGTAATCGTCCGCCTTTTCATAACAGGTGAGCGCATCGATTGTAAAGCTATTTTGGTTATACCAGCCCGCGGCGATTCTATACGTATTTTTTCTTTCTTCCACCGTCAGCATCGTCTGTTTTGACCGCAGAAAGCAAAGAAACAAATGATGGATCACATAGGCGTTGGTGAAGGTGTTGAAACGGATGTAGGCGCTCTCGCGCTCCAATTCGGCAAGCAGGCTTTCATCCTTGTCCGCCAGAAGGAGGACCAGATCGATCGTCAGGTGCCCAACCAGGGAAAGGCACACTAAAAAATGCCGAAGGCGCACGGAAATGACTTTGAATGCTTCCGCCTCCATCATTTGAAAAATATTGTTTTCTATGGCGTTGCGCGTATAGCCCACGTAGCCCCGCGATTTTTGCAGCGACCGCGCCACGAGGTTTACGGCAAAAGCCCAGCCTTTCGTATCCTCCAAGATATCGCGCAGGCTTTGGGGTTCCACGTTCAATCGCCAGCTGCGCAAAAACTGGTTGAGCTCCGCTTCGTTGAAACTCAGGTCCTCCTCATCCAGGCTGGCGACAAGGTCCTCGGCCAACATGCTGGCAATCGTAATTTGGGGGGATTTGCGGGAAATCAGAATGAGCGACCGGTACCCGCAACGGTCATGCGCGGTTCGCTCCACAAAGCGGATGACGGCAGGGTCCTTGATCAGATGGAAGTTGTCCAGCACAACCAGATATTTCCGGTTCGATACGGCGCGGTGCATCAAAAGAAGGTATTGGCTGAGCTTCTCCTCCGTATCGGGGAAACCAAGTTCTCTGAGTTCCGACGCGAGGGATTTGCTGAGCGGCGCGATGGCACCGATATAGTTTTCCCAAAAATTAGCGATGAGATTGTCTTGCTCCTGAAGTTGTATCCATGCGGTATAAAGCTTCTGGCTTCGTAAAAAATCGAAAACCGCGCTGGTTTTTCCGTAGCCTGCCCCCGCGCATACGATGACAAGAGGATTTTTTGTCGCGCGCGTCAAGAGCGCGTTGATGCGCGGACGGGATAAATGGCTGGATTTACATGGCTGCGAAGAAAGGTGCAGCCCCTTTTCCTGATTCAACATAACGCTCGCCCGCTTTGCATCCAAAATGACGCCTGTTTTGAATTTAAATAGTTATAGCATAAAGATTTATGTCAAAATATGCAAGTCCGAGAAGCCGTCATTTTTCTTTGTGAATCCGCGTTTTTCGCTATTTATATGCAAAAATCGCTTTTTGAGATATATTTTCCGATTTGCATTTGACACTTTACGGGTATATTTTGGGCTGGCAATTCCGCGTATGCAGGATGTGATATGCGTTTATATGGAAGAGTAAGATAAATGCACCGGTTTGTTTCGTAGCGATGATATGCCTTTATAGATAAAATGATGTATTTGTAATTTGGCAGCGCAAGCGTTTGACCGGCGGAAGGGAAGCTAACGATCGATTGTGCATGTGCGTTTTAAAGTAATCGGAATCATTTCCTGCATTGTTGTGGTTGCGGTGACTATTAGCCTCAGCGTGGCTCTGGTGTTTACCAGGCAGCATATGGATACCGTCAGGGCGGATTTGTATTCTATCGTGACCATGGCGGACAACCTGATGACCCTTGAGATCAACCGTCTGATTCATCAGAATAAAATGTTGGCCGCGCAGGTCGCCAACGTGCCGGATGAGCGGCTAAACGATGTGCTGGCAACGCTGGAATATGATGATGAAGTGCTTGGCCTGGCGATTTTTGGCCGGGACGGGTTGATGGCTTTTTGCTGCGCGGAGCATGCGCTGCCGGGGGATCTGATCAGCCCATGGGTACAAAAGGCCTTAAACGGCAGTGCGGCGATTTCAACGACAACGTTTCATCCAAGAACCAGACAGGTCACCATGCACGTATGCGTGCCAATGGAAAACGGGCGGGCGTTTGACGTCACCATCTCGGGCCTGCACTTCGCCAACATTCTGCAGAACATCCGCGTATGGAACACCGGTTCTATCTTTGTGCTGGATCATGAAGGTACGTTGCTTTCCGACAACCGCCCGGAATTCGTAACAGAGCGCCTGAATTTCATTAAAATGGGAAAAAACGATCCGAATTATGAGAGCAGCGGGGCGTTTTACGCGAAAATGCTCCGCGAAGGCAAAAGCGGAAGCGGCGTCTATACTTTATATGGTGCGGACAGGCTGTGCGCGTATAGGCCGATAACCGGCTCCGACGACGGCTGGATGATCGGCGCCGTCGCGCTGCTGGACGAAAACCCGGTGGCGCGCATACAGACGGCCGTTTTCTTGTCGTCGGGCAGCTTTCTGCTGCTTGGCATCCTGGCGGCGGTCTTCTTTTCCAGCGCCATTGCCAGGCCTTTTGAGAAGATAACGGAGCAGAACGTCCGTCTGGAGGAACTGCAAGAGGAAGCGAATATGGCTCTGGAGGCCAAGTCCCGTTTTCTCGCCAACATGAGCCACGAGATGCGCACGCCGCTCAACGAGGTAATCGGCCTGTCAGAATTGATACTGATAGACGATGAATCGCTCAGATACGGCAGAGAGAATCTGCAAAAGATTAGCAACGCCGGCTGCACCTTGCTGAGCATCGTCAATGATATTCTGGACATTTCCAAGATCGAGTCAGGCAATTTCACCCTCATGCCCGTCGAATATGATATGGCCAGCCTGCTAAACGATACCATCACCCTCTATAGCATCCGCAAGGGAGAGAAACCCATCGCCTTTCATCTGGATATCACCGAAGACCTGCCCAGCAGAGTATTGGGCGACGACCTTCGCGTGAAACAGATTCTGAACAACCTGCTCAGCAACGCTTTCAAATATACGCGGGAAGGAAACGTTACCCTGCGCGTCCGGCATACGATCAGCTGTGACGCTGACGTTTGGCTGGACATCACCGTGGTTGATACGGGCATCGGTATCCGCAAAGAGGATCTGCCCCAGCTCTTTTCCGATTATGCCCAGGTGGACGTCAACGCCCACCGCAAGATCGCGGGCACCGGCCTTGGGCTGGCCATCACACGGAGCCTCGTGCTGGCCATGGAAGGCGATATTGCCGTGGAGAGCGAGTACGGCAAGGGCAGCACCTTCCGCGTGCGTATCCGGCAGGGCTATGTCTCCAAGGCGGTTCTTACCTCGGCCATGGCGGAAAACCTGCGCACGTTCCGATATATCGATACGAGGCGCAGCGTTGGCGACAAGATCATTCGGCCTGACATGAGTTACGCCAGGGTCCTGGTAGTGGACGACATGCAGACCAATTTGGACGTGGCGATCGGCATGATGCACAGCTATAAAATGCAGGTGGATGGCGTAACCAGCGGAACCTGCGCCATTGAACGAATTGCGCGCGGCACGCCGGTATATGACGCGATCTTTATGGACCACATGATGCCCGAGTTAGACGGCGTACAAGCGATCCAGGCGATCCGCGCGATCCATACGGAATATGCCAAAACAATACCGATCATCGCGCTGACGGCCAATGCCATCGCCGGCAACGAGCAGATGTTTTTATCCTTCGGTTTTCAGGCGTTTTTGTCCAAGCCGATCGACATCCTGCAGCTGGACGCGGTCATTCGCCGATGGATTCGGAACAAATCGCGCGAGGCGCTGTTATCGCCTGACGACGAGCCGTTATCGCGGCTCAGTCCAAAGCGTGATAAGGCGCCTGCCCCCATTCCATCGTTTGCCATGCCGGGGGTGG
>WRGP01000173.1 GCA_009787135.1 Bacillota bacterium
CCAGCCGCTTCACGCGCGCGGTCACGACCAGCGGCTTCTTGGCCGGCAGGCGGCGCTGAAACAGGCGGCACAGCACTGCGGCCGCCAGCATCAAAAGTGAGCCCGCGGCAAGCGTCCAGTCGTCGAAGGTGATGCGCATCAGCAGCGTGACCCCGGCAGTGGCGAGCACGGACGTGATCAGGCCAGGCCCAAATGCCCGCAGCCAGTTGCGCCTGAGCGTGCGAAAATACCCGCCGAACTGGTAGCTCTCCAGTTGGTAATACTGCAGTGAAATTCGGGTGCATAGCACGGCTGACAGCGCCGCGCAGAGTAAGTACCCTAAACGGATCATGTGTTCCCTCCAAACGGTGGGGATTTCTTTCGAAACCCCTTCATGGCGCGAATTTTTCAGATTCGCGCCTTGCCAAAAAGTGCTCCACAATTTGAAGAAACTCCGGAAGCTTCTCCAGATACGCATAGTGCGTCCCACCCGCCAGCACGACCAGCCCCGCGTCCGGGATCATCTCTTCCATCCGGCGGCCCATCCACAGCGGCGTCTCGGTATCCTCGCCGCCCCATAGGAGCAGCGTAGGCGCCTGCACCTTGGGAAGATAAGGCTCCACATCGAAGTTCACGACCTTGACAAAGGTCTTGCGCATCTCCGCGTCCAGCGCGTTATAATCCCGCGAGCCGTACCGTTTCCGAAGCGCCTCGCGCATCCGCTCCGGCAGGGGGCCGAAAATCTTCAGGCTGTCCAGCGTTTCACTGACGCCCCGAAGGCGCTTATACATAGCGGAGCGCCTTTTTTGCGCATCCGTCGGCTCAGCGTGCAGCCCGGCCGCGCCGGTCAGCGCCAGCTTGCCCACAATCTCCGGGTATGTCGCCGCCAGCAGCAGGGCGACGCGCCCGCCGTGCGAATGGCCGATGATATCGCAGCCCTCAATGCCCAGGGTTCGAATGACCTCGGCGGTCATCTCCATATAGTCCTCCGCGCCCCAAGGCTCCGGCGGACGCCCGCTTTTCCCATGGCCCGCGAAATCAATTGCCGTCACTTGGGCGCGCTTTGACAGCCGCTCCGTAACGGGCCTCCAAAGCTCCGTGGAACAGCCCCAGCCATGCAGCAGCAGCACGTTCCTTCCCTCGCCGTGCCGCTCGCAGTATACGCTGGCTCCATGGGCGGTTATGAGCATATGCCGGTTCCTCCCAAAGGTACAAAAAATGCCTCAAAATATGCAACGGAACAAACGGCCGGATATCGCGCACGGCCGCGGGCGCGCCTTACAGGCGACCGCCTCCACACCGTCCAAACACTAGTATAGCCCAAACACACGCTTTATGCGGCCTCCATGCCATACCACACCTTTTCCATCGCCGCAAGCGCCTCCCGCAGCAACTCCTTGGGCGGGAGCTTTGGCGCGCGAAGCACGAGGCTCGCGGGCGAGCGGGCGGAAAAGATCAGGCGCTTGTCCGCGGCGTTTACCGCCGCGAACAGCTTCGTCAGATCGGGCGACGCGCCCTCGGCAAAGCGCATTTTCACCTGGCCCGCCGCGTATCCGACGAAATCAATTCCCAATTTATTGCAATACGCTTTTAGCAGCGCGATGTCCATGAGCAGCTCCACCTGCTCCGGCGCGTCGCCGTAGCGGTCCGTAATCTCCTCCACAAGGTCCATGGCCGCCTCACGGCCGTCCACGGACGCGATGCGCTTGTACAGCTCGAGGCGCTGCGCGTCCGATGGCACGTATTCGGCGGGCAGAAACGCGTCCACAGGGTACTCCACCCGCGTCTCGATCGCGGCGGCCTCCCCCATCTCGCCGCGAATCTCCCGCACTGTCTCCTCCATCAGCTTGCAATACATATCATACCCAACCGCCGAGAGGAACCCGTGCTGCTCCGCGCCCAGCAGGTTGCCCGCGCCGCGTATCTCCAAATCGCGCATGGCAATGCGAAATCCCGAACCGAATGTCGTAAACTCGCGGATGGCGTTAAGCCGCTTGTCCGCGGTCTCCGTGAGCACCTTATTGGGCGGCACGGTCAGATACGCGTACGCCAGGCGATTGGAGCGCCCCACACGCCCGCGAAGCTGATAGAGCTGCGAGAGGCCGAAATGATCGGATTCACATACGATCAGCGTGTTGCACTTGGGGATATCCAGGCCGGATTCAATAATCGTCGTGCACAGCAGCACGTCGTATTTCCCTTCGTAGAAGTCCACCATCACGTCCTCCAGCACATGCTCCCGCATCTGCCCATGGCCGATGGCGATGCGCGCCTCGGGTACGAGCGTTCGGAGTTTTTGATGAAACCGCTCGATGCGGTCCACGCGGTTATAGAGCACATACGATTGCCCGCCGCGCTGGATTTCCCGGGTAATGGCGTCGCGCACCAGGGCGTCGGAATACTCCACCACATACGTCTGCACAGGGTAGCGCTCCTCCGGCGGCGTCTCCAAGAGGCTCATGTCGCGGATGCCCACCATGGACATATGCAGCGTGCGCGGGATGGGCGTGGCGGAGAGCGTCAGTACGTCCACATTTTGCCGTAGGTTTTTGATCGTCTCCTTGTGCTGGACGCCAAAGCGCTGCTCCTCGTCCACGATAAGCAGCCCCAGATCATAAAACCTGACGTCCTTGCCCAGCAGCCGGTGCGTGCCCACAACGATATCGATCTCCCCCCGCTTCAGCCTTTGGAGGATCTCCTTCTGCTCAGCGGCGGTCTTAAAGCGGCTGAGCACCTCAAAGCGCGCGGGAAAGCCCGCGAAGCGCTCCTTGATGGTGTTATAATGCTGCTGCGCCAGAATCGTCGTCGGCACGAGGATCGCGACCTGCTTGCCATCCACCGCGGCCTTGAACGCCGCGCGCAGCGCCACCTCGGTCTTGCCGTACCCCACGTCGCCGCACAGCAGGCGGTCCATGGCCGAAGCCGACTCCATATCCGCCTTGATCTCCGCGATGGCCTGAAGCTGATCGGGCGTTTCCTCAAAGGGAAAGTTATCCTCAAACTGGCGCTGCCAGGCGGAATCGGAGCCAAAGGCATAGCCCTTGGCGGCCTTGCGGCTGGCGTAGAGCTTCACCAGATCAAACGCCATGGCGCGGATGGACTGTTTAACCTTCTGCTTCTGCCGCTGCCACTCCACGCCGCCCAGCTTGTTAACGCGCGGGGCCGCGCCATCCGCGCCGATGTAGCGCTGCACACGGTCCATCTGGTCCGTGGGCACATAGAGTTTATCGCTGCCTTGATACTGCACGTAGAGGTAGTCGCGCCAAAGCCCCTCGCTCTGAAGGCGCACCGTGCCTTTGTAGATGCCCACGCCGTGGATCTCGTGCACCACGTAGTCGCCCACCGAAAGATCGGTAAACGCGGCGATGCGCTCGCCGGCGTTGCGGCGGGTGCGGCGCTTCTGGTAGGCGGCGCCATAAAGGTCCGCGTCCGCGATGACGGCGAACTTGAGCGCGGGATACGTAAAACCGTGCGAGAGCGAAAGCGGCAGAATGGCCGTGACGCCCGGGGCTATGGCCTCAATCGTATCTTCATTGCAGGCGGCATGGATGTCATGCTCCTGAAGATTTTTCTGCAGCCGCTCGCCGCGGGCCGCGCCGCCAGCCAGCAGGGCCACCTGCCAGCCCTCCGCGCGAAAGCGCTTGAGGTCCACGGCCAGCTCCTTAAACTGGTTCTGATAGGCTGTCGCGCCCGTTCCCTCGATTTTGATTATTTCCCTCGGCGAGAGCCCGGCCATGGTGCGCAGGAAGGACGAGAAGATCACGCCGCCGCGCGCTGTCAGGCGGGCAAAAATATCCACGTCCGTAAACAGCAGCCCGGCCTGCCCCGGCAGCGCCTCGCCGCGCTCCAGCGCGCTCTTGTACGCCTCCATAAACTCCAAATGCCGGTTGCTCAGCACATCGCGCAGCTTGTCCGGCTCGTCCAGCACCACGATGGGGCTGTCCATCCAGTCCGCCGCCGTCTGCGTAGCCTCGTAGAGCAGGTGGACGTACGCCTCCATGTTGGGAAAGGGGATGCCGGACGCGGCGTTCTCAATATTGCGCCGCACGCGGGACGCCAGCTTATCGTCCGCGGTGCCGGGGCGCAGCTGCAGCCTGGCGACGCTTGGGTCGATATCCGAAAGCGAGGGAAGCGTGTCCCAGTCGCCGTCCGCCTGAGCTAACGGCGCGGCCACCGCATGGCCGTGCCGCGTGAGCGCGTCCTCAAGCGCGCTCCCGAGCGACGCAGCCGCCGAGCGGGCTTGGGCTTCATCGCCAAAGAGCAGTTCCGCCGCGGGCGGAAGCAGCGCTGAGCGAAGATTTTCGCTGGAGCGCTGCGTGGACGTCTCAAACACGCGGATGGAGTCGATCTCATCGTCAAACCACTCAATGCGCAGGGCGCTGGAACGATCCGGCGGAAACACGTCCAAAATGCCGCCGCGCATGGCGAACTGGCCCTTATAGTCCACGCGCTCCTCACGCTCGTATCCCGCCCTGACGAGCGCGCGCGCCAGGCTGGCGGGGTCCAAGACCTGGCCCACCTCCAGCCGGTGCTCATGCGCTATAAAGCCGCCCTTTGGCATCAGGCGGTGCTGAATGGAATCCACGGACGCCACAACGACCCGCGCCGTACCCGTGGCGGCGGCGTGCAGCGTTTCCACGCGCCGGTTGGTGATCTCGCGGCTGGCGGCCGAGGTATGGTACAGCGCGACCTCCCGCGCCGTGAGCAGGTACACGCCCTGGCCCAGGAACTGCGTCAGATCGTCAAAACAGCGGCTGGCGTGCGCCTCGCCCGTGGCGATAAACAGCACCGGCCGCCCTGTATCCCGCGAGAGCGCGGCGGCCAGGTGCGCCTTTTGCCCGTCAGACATGCCAAACGCGGTCACGAGCGTCCCGGCCTTTGCCGCCGCCAGCAGCTGCCGATACGGCGCGTAGTCTTTCAGCGGCGTAAAAAAGAAATCCCTCACGCGTCCTCCCGGCTGCTCTTCTTGTTGAATGCCCGCATCGCCGCCTCCACCCCGTCCGCCACCAGCACCCGCACCGCGTCCGCGGCCATCAAATAGCTGGCGAACGCCTCCTTTTGCGCCTCAGCGCCCGCATAATGGGAGATCACCCAGTCCACCATGTCCCACCCATCCGGCGGCGGGCCGATGCCCACGCGCACACGGGGAAAATCTTCACGCCCGAGCAGGCCGATGACCGAGCGCATGCCGTTGTGCGTGCCCGAGGAACCGGACGGCCGCACGCGGACCGTGCCTGGCGGCAAATCCACGTCGTCATAGACGAGGATGAGGTTTTGCGGCGCGGGCTTATACCATTGCACCAGCGGCACAACGCTCTCGCCGCTTACGTTCATATACGTCTGCGGCTGGGCGAGGATGAGGCGCTTCCCCGCATAATTCCCTTCCCCCACCTTCGCGCGGGCGCGGTGCTTTTGAAGGCGGATGTTCGTCTTGGCCGCCAGAATCTCCACCACGTCAAAGCCCGCGTTGTGGCGCGTGCGCGCGTATTTCTCGCCCGGGTTGCCCAGGCCCACGATCAAAACTGTATCCATCGGCCTACAATTTACCTTCCGTCTTTCGCCGCTCCACCCAGCCCTCTTTGTTCGTCTGGCGCTCCCTGGCGATGGCGAACGCGCCGGCCGGCACCTCGTCGGTGATGGTGGAACCCGCGGCCACGTACGCGCCCGGCCCGATCCGCACAGGGGAGATCAGGTTCACATTGCAGCCGATGAACGCGTCGTCCCCGACCGTGCTCCGGTGCTTGGCCTTGCCGTCGAAGTTTACAAACACGACGCCGCAGCCGAGGTTCACCCTTTGCCCCACGTCGCTGTCGCCCACGTATGTCAGGTGCGAGATATGGGCGCCGTCGCCGACGGTGCTGTTCTTAAGCTCCACAAAATCGCCCACGCGGCAGCCGTTCCCCACCCGCGCGCCGGGCCGGAGGTACGCGAAGGGCCCGACGGTGGTCTTGTTCCCCACGCTGCACTCTGTCAGCACGGAGTTTTCCACGGTCGTATCATCCCCGATGCTGGACGCGTGGACGCGGCACCCGGGCAGCAGCGTGCAGCGCACGCCGACGGCGGTGCAGCCGGTCAAGGTGCAGCCGGGGTAAATGACGGTGCCCGCGCCGACGCGCACATCCGCATCAATGTATGTGCGCCTTGGGTCCAGCAGGACGACGCCGGCGGCCATGAGCGCCTCCGCCTTGCGGTGGCGCAGCGTCTTGAGCGCCTCGGGGAGCTCCCCCGGTTCCTTGACGGAAACAAGCGCCCCGTCGCTGAGCCGGACCTTTTGCGCCTCCTTGCTCCCCGGCATTTCGCAGCGCGGCAGCCCGTCCGCGGCCCCTTTGGCGATGGTGGTTTTGCCGCTCTGCTCCGCCTTTTCCAGCAGCAGGCGGCAATCGGCCCCGGTGATGAAGGGCATGGCCGCGTCCAGCAGCAGCGTAACGACGTCTGAAAGCCCGCCCAGCGCCTCCCCCAGCGCGGCCTCCGGGATTTCGCGCACGTCCTCGCAGCAGGCGGAAGCGGCGGCACGCACGGCGGGCAGCAAAAAAGGCGCGACGGCGCGGCCGCCGGGGCCGCTGCCCGCCGTTACGATCAACGCGGTATGGTTCATGTTGTCATCCTTTCAAATATTATTATACATCAAAGCCATCAAAAGGGATACCCTCCCCCATGCATAATGCGTTATCTTTCATAAAAAAAACTCCGGCTGCTTTTCACCACGGCTGGCAATGGTCAAAAACGCTTTTGCCATGACCCCTTTTGCTTTTCCATAAGTTCTTGCCTTTTGCGGACAATACCTAATGCACCGCATACAGCGAATACATGATGAACCCGCCGTTCTTCGCGGATCCGCTATTGCCTGCGCTGGACATAATTTGCCGCACACGCCACAACCTGTACATTTTTTATTGCCATGAGGTTTGATTGGCAGCATATCCCTCGGACGTGACGGCATCTTGCCTTTGATGGGCATGGCTTCAAAGGCAACTGCACATGAAATTTTTTCTTTCACCTGTTTGATGAAGTCTGAAATTTTCGCTGCATCCCGCGAATCAGGCCTGCCCTGCGCAATTCCGTTGACCACATTGTGCGCTGAAACAATGGCCGCAGCGGCAATCGGTATAAATCCATTTGCGGCTGCAAGTTGCTGAAATTCAAATAGGGCGTCAAAATAATGCACGTTACCATATGTCACAACAAGTATGGCCGGCGTATTCTTTCCCTTCAATTGCTTGATTCGCTTTTCCGCCATGCTGGGAACCCGGGCGCCGTATATGGGAATTCCAATCAGCGCCAAATCATGCCCGCCAAAAGAATACGCGTTATCTCGACTTTCATGTGGCGTTACGTCAATTTCCTCTTTCGGCAAATCAAATTCCGGCAACATGAGTTTTAGCACGGATCTTGTCGTACCCGTCGGGCTAAAATATATGGCGTATACCTTTCCCAGAATGGCCATTTTTTGTCGCTCTCCTAATTTCAGGCAATGGCGTTTCTATCCCCGTTCCTGCCCCGTGAAAATCCGCGGATTTTCACGGAATGCCCCTCGAATGAACCGCAGTTCATTCGGGTACCAAAAGCCAGTCCCCCGGCCGGAGCGACGCCGCGCCGTTTGAAGGATCTACCCCCTCCAGCACCATCAGCGCCTTCACATGCGAAAACCGGCCGCACGCTTCCTCCGTGCCCACGAGCATGGCCGCGCCGACGACCTCCGCGGAGAACTCGCGCATCAGGTCCATCATGCCCGTGGCCGTTCCGCCGCTTCGGAGCACGTCGTCCACCAGCAGCGCCCGCTGCCCGGGCCGCACGAGGCGGCGGGAAAGTGACATGGTTTTAAACTGCGAACCGGCCAAGTAGCTTATATGCACGGCCGGGCCCTCGTATGCCTTGCCGCTTCGCCGCGCGATGACCACCGGCACATGCAGGCTGTGCGCCGCCATCATGGCCAGCGGAATCCCCTGCGTTTCCATGGTGAGCACAAAATCAGGCGCGGCATCGACAAACTCAGAGGCCAGGATCGCGCCCATCCGGCCGATGATCTCAGGGTCGGCGATCACATCCGCCAGATAGAGCAGCCCGCCCGGCAGCACGCGGCCCGGCCCGCTAAGCCGCTCGCACAGCGCCCGCACATGCCGGTACCCCTCCGCGTGGTCCACGGCCACACGGTAGCGGACGCCTCCCCCAACGCCCGTCAGCGTTTCCAGCCTGCCCAGCCCAAAGCGGTCCATCGCGCCGCGGATAATATCAAGGTCCTCGCTGATGGTGGACTTTGCCGCGCCGTATGCTTCGCAGAACTGCGCGAGCGAAAAGCTGCGGCCCGGTTCACTGACCAGCACGCGCGTCATGGCGGCCAGCCTCTCGGTACGGCGTATATGATCCAAGGCGCTCCCTCCTGTTCGGCAGAGTATAGTATGACGCTATTATACACAATGAAAAGTTGGAAATCCAGTTTTTCACAGCAATCTTGATAATTTATTCGGATTGGGATTTTACGGATTTTATGGACTTTGCGCCGCATGGTTGATTGATGCGGGGTTCTGGGCGTATAATAAGATTGGTATATGCCAAATGGAAATGGAGGCGTTTTTTTGCCGCTTCATATTGATGATTATCTTCATAAGCGGGTGCACATGATCGGCATCGGGGGCAGCTCCATGTCTGGCCTGGCCGGCCTTCTCGCGCAGCGCGGCTGCCGTGTCAGCGGCTCGGATAACTATGACTCGTATTTAGTGGAGGCGGTGCGCGGGCAGGGCATTCCCGTCGTCA
>WRGP01000174.1 GCA_009787135.1 Bacillota bacterium
CCTGAAAGCCTTAACGCAGTTCTTCTTGCTTTTACCTCTGCTCTTCTCTACCGCTTTTCACTCTGGCGTTTACTTTTTCATTCAACGTAAATTGCTCCGAAATTGCTCCGAAATTGCTCCGCCCTGCTGGCAAACCCAAACGGTCACACCCGGTACCCAAACGTCCGGCTCAAAGCAAATCCCTATCGGTTCGTGGCCCCCTCGCTCTTCGCCATCGCGCGCAGCCCTTCCGTCATCTCTACCGTATGGTCGTTCAAAACCCAAAGCGCCTCCACGCCCTCCAGCGAATCGACGAACACGCGCCCTGCCTCATAGGGCATTACAAATACGGCGGTGGACAGGATATCCGACCATCCAGAATCCTTTGTCACAATGGTAACCGCCCGCATCGTGTCCGCTGGCATGAGCGTATCGGGTGAAATGATGTGGTGGTAACGCATACCGTCCACGACAACATAGCGCTGATAATCCCCGCTAGTCACCACCGATGTGCCCGAGACAAACAGCACGTCCATGTTCGCGTCCGGATCGCCAAAGATTACGCCGTCCGGGTCCTGCACGCCAACGCCCCAGCGAAGCCGCCCATCGAGCGGCGGGTCGCCAACCACCACATTGCCGCCGGCGCTGAGGATAAACGACGGCATGCCGCTTTCCATCATCCATTCGCCGACCAGCTGCGCGGCATACCCCTTCGCCACGGAACCCAGGTCAATGCGGGTGTACGGATCAAGATACGTCACGGTATTCGTTTCGGGTTCCAATAGAACCTGATCAAAATCCACATGCTTAGCCGCCTCCCTGAGCGCTTCCATGGAAGGGGGTGACACACCCTCCGGATCATATTCCGCATCCTCGCGAAAGGCGTGCCATATTTCAAGCACGGCGCCTAACGCCACGTTGACCGTGCCGTTTGTGTGCGGTTGCGCCTCTTTGCAGAACAGAAGGAGCGACATAAGCTCCGGATCCACCTCCACCGGCCCCTTGGGTGCTTGCTGGTTCATATAATACAGGTTTTTGACCCCTTCATACGCGTTATAGCCGTCAAACACCTCGTGGAGGCTCTCGAACCGCCGACGCGCCTCTTGCGTGACCCCCTCAAAGACGGCCTTTTCCCGCGCGTATCCGATGATCGTGATGATCGTGTCAAACGTGTTGAAGAAAGACATACTGAACCTTTCATAGGCCTCCTCCGCTGCGGCGCCGCCCGGCAGGCACAAAAGCAGCATATAGAGGGCAATCACAAGCGATACGCGTCTTCTCATACCCTATATTCCTTTCCAAACGCAGCAGTTTTGGAGCGCCTGCGTATAGCATATCATGCCCCCGGTTAAAAAGAAAGCAAAACAGTAAATTGCGAAAGAGCGTAACGCGCAAATTGAGATTGTGCCGGTTTTCAACCAGCTTGTCCTGAATTGGATGAGGCGGGTTGATTTACGCAATTTCAAGATGCCTCGGATAGCCGCTGCCGCCTTGGGTATGCGGGTGACTGCCCCGCCGTCTGCACTGTTCAGCCCGTCTTTGGTGTCGTTCAGCCAATGTCCTCCATTTACAGAACCCGCAATTTGCGCTATACTAAGTCATCCTAAATAAAGAAGGTATGCTTATGTTCGGACGCCGTCCCGATGGCCGTAAAGTTGTCCAGGAGGATGCAATTCTGGCCCTTGCCCCTTACCTTATGCCGCAGCGCGTGGATGCGCAGGTGCATAGCATGTTGCGCGTCAATTGTGATGTGCTGACGAATTACATCCGTGCCCAGCGGGACAAGGGGCATGTCTTCTCCTATCTGGATCTGGTCATTGCCGCGTATGTGCGCATGGTCTCCCAATATCCCGAGTTCAACCGCTTCATCCATAATAAACGGCTGTACGCGCGCAACACGATCAGCGTGTCCCTGGCCATTCTCAAAACGTTTGAAAACGGCGATGAGATCAAGGAATCCACCATTAAGCTGCATTTTAACCCTACGGATACCATTTTCGATGTTCACGCAACCCTGCAAAAGGCCATCGACGAAAACCGCAAGCCGGAAATAGCCAACAACACGGACAAGGTGGCCCGCTTCCTGCTGGAGGTACCCGGCCTGCCCACCTTCATCGTGGCGCTTGTGCGTGTGCTGGACCGCTATGGCCTGATGCCGCGCTTTCTTGTCAATATTAGCCCATTCCATACGGGCTTGTTTATCACGAATATGATGTCGCTTGGCATGGGTGCTGTCAATCATCATATTTATAATTTTGGAAACACCAGCGTGTTCGTCTCCATCGGCAAGGTGGATCGCGTGCCGGTGCCGGGGCCTGGAGGCACGGTGAAGCTGGAGCGAAGCATTCCCTTGGGCTTGGTAGCGGACGAGCGCGTCACCAGCGGCGCGTCGTTCGTGCGCGCCTTCACCCTTTGGCGGGATCTGCTGACCGATCCCACGGTGCTGGAAACGCCGCCGGAGACCGTTCAATATGATTTTCCGCCGGAGCAAATGCCCCCCGTATCCGGCCGCAGAAAGCGCGGGAAGGTAACGGTGGGGGCGTAACCATTAAAACCTGCCCGGAAGGGGCAATCACCCAATCAGCCATTCAAAAATCCCCCGCATCGTGTCCGCCATCTGTTCCGGATGCCACTGCAAAAGCAGGATGTTTTTCCCCTCCGCCGCTTCCACCACCCCATCGGGCGATTGTGCGGCCACGCGCAGCCCGCGCCCCACGCGGTCAATCGCCTGATGATGGCTGGAGTTGACCCGTATCTCTCCCGCGCCAAGCAGCGAAGCCAGCAGTGTGCCCGCCTCCACGGACGCGGGGTGGCGGCCCGTGATGTTCCCGCTATGCCATAATACGGGGCTGAAGGCATCCGGCAGGTGTTGATGCAGCGAACCGCCGAGAAACACGTTAGCCACCTGGCATCCACGGCAGATGCCCAGCACGCGTTTCCCCCGCGCCATAAACGCCTCCATCAGCAGCTTGTCGGAAAGATCGCGCGTCGGGTCGTCCAGTTCGCAGGCCGGGTGCGTCGCCTGCCCAAAGTGCTCCCCGGGCAGGTCGCCTCCGCCGGGCAGAAGCAGCGCGTCAAACAGGCTTGCATACGCCGCGGCATCCTCGGGCGTATCGGCAAACGCCACCGCCCCGGCAGCCTCCGCCGCGCGCAGCGCGCGAAGGTACGCCGCCGGAATCTCTACTCTTCTTTGCCCGATGTTCCCGGCGATCAATACGCGCTTCATCCCTTTGGCCCTCCATTTTTTCTCAGCGCACCGGCGCCTGAATTGTTATAAATGCAAAAATTTCCGGCAAACAAAGGCGACCGGCTTATACAGCACGCCTTCCATTTCTTTTTCAACGCCTTTGAGCGCTTGCCGAATTCCAATGTTTTGCGGACAATGCTTCTCACACGCGCCGCATTGCACACATAAGGACGCCTGATGTCCGCTGGTTCTGGATGCATAGTGAAACTTTTTCTTGATCCCTTTCGTGGCGCCCATCTTTGTATCGTTGTAACAAGAAAAGCACATCGGGATATCAACCCCCTGAGGGCATGGCACGCAGTAATTGCATCCCGTGCAGGGAATGGCCCCCTTGCCCATCAGGATCCGCCGGATCTGTTCATATCGCGCAAGCTCTGCTTCCCTAAGCGTGTTCGCTTCCGCCCCGCAAGCGATCCGCACGTTTTCCTTGACCATCTCAAGGGAACTCATGCCGGACAGGGCCATCATAACCGCCGGATGATTGAGCACCCAACGAATGCCCCATTCGGCGGGAGAACGTGCTTCGGGGGCGTTCTTCCATACCTCCAGCGCCTCGCCGGGAAGCTTGCTCGCCAGCATCCCCCCGCGCAGAGGTTCCATCGCGATGACGGGCAGGCCCTTTGAGGCCGCGTATTCAACCCCTTCTATCCCCGCCTGGCTGCGCTCATCCAGATAGTTGAACTGCAGCATGCAAAAGTCCCAATCGTGGACATCCACTAACTTTTTGAATTCTAAAAGCCCGCCATGATAGGAAAACCCAATATGGGCAAGCTGTCCAACGCTCCGCTTCTTAGCAAACCAATCCAAGATGCCAAGCCCGAGGAACCGCTCCCACGCCGTAACGCCCGGGAGCATATGCATCAAATAGTAATCAATGGAATCCGTTTGCAGGCGTCTGCGCTGCGTGTCAAAGAGGCGGTCAAAATCCTCCCGTTTCCGCGCGAGAAACAGGGGCAGTTTCGTCGCGATCCGCACCCTATCGCGATACCCCTTTGCCATGACCTTGCCCAGCCTCTCCTCGCTGTGCGGATAGACATAAGCGGTATCAAAATAATTCACGCCGCTTTCCACCGCGCAGGCGATCATTGCCTCCACTTCCCCATCGTCTTTGGGAAACCGCATGCATCCAAAGCCAAGCTGCGAGAGCCGCTCGCCGTTCTTAGGGTTGGTTCGATAGAGCATGGCGCACCCTCCTGTCATTTGCACCCCCCAAAGGGATCTTTTCCGTAAGCGGGGATTCTATGGAGCGGAGCCCTCTGGCGTTCCCAGCCTTACAGCGCGTCCACGACACGCTTTCGTGACTTTTCCACCTCAAACACCACGCGCTCAATATCCATCGTCGGATACACTCCATCCTTATACAGCACCTTCCCGTCGCACATCGTCAGCACAATGTCTGATCCGGACGCCGCGTACGCCACGTTATGGAGCATGTCGTGCACAGGCCGCATGGCCGGCAAAGCCGCATCCAGCACCACAAGATCCGCCCGATACCCCTCCACGACCGCGCCGCAATCCTCCCGCCCCTGCGCCAGCGCCCCGGCGCGCGTCGCGGCAAATAGCGCCTGCGTCGGCGTGAGCAGCGTCGGATCGCCTGAAAAGCCCTTCTGCGCGAGCAAAAAGAAACGGACCTCCTCCAGCATGTTCAGGTTGTTGTTGCTGGCCACGCTGTCCGTGCCGAGCGCTACCAGTACCCCTTTGGCAAGCGCCTGCCTTGCGTCAAACACGCCGCTGGCCAGCTTGAGGTTGGACTTGGGGCACGAGCCGACTGTCACGCCCTTCTCCCGAAGGATGTCGAAGTCCTCCGCCTCCAGCCATACGCAGTGCGCCGCCGTCGCGGGGCTGTCAAAAAGCCCGGCGTCGGCAAGGTAGCGCGCCGGCGTGCGCCCTCCGTGCCGCGCCTTGCATTCCTCGTGCTCCTTTTTTGTTTCCGACACGTGGACGTGTACGCGGCACGAAAGCCGGCCGGCTTCCTCCGCCAACGCGCGGGCCGTGGCCTCGTCCGAGGTATATTCCGCGTGCAGCGCCAGATCAATGGCAATGCGCCCATCCTCCGCGCCCTGCCAGTCGCGCACGGCGGCGCGAGCCTCTCGCGCCGCCCCCAATGCGTCATAGGGCGACGCGTCAAAGTTCGTCACGCCATTGGAAAGGTTGATCTTCGCGCCGCTCTCGGCAAACGCCCGCGCCATGTGATCCAGCTCGCGGTACATATCCGTGGTGGAGGTGATGCCGTAGCGCGCCATCTCCGCAATGCCCAGCAGCGTCGCCCAGTAGATGTCCTTGCCTGTCATGTGCGCCTCAAACGGGAAAATCTTCCGCCATAGCCAATCGCTCAGCGCCAGATTCTCCCCATAGCCCCGCAGCAGCGTCATCGGCGTGTGGCTATGCGCGTTTACAAAGCCGGGCAGCAGAAGCTTGCCCCGTCCGTCGTATGTCTCGCCATACGTTCCGATAGGCCGCTCGGCCGATATTCTCGCGATCCTCGCGCCCTCCACCGCGACATATTGATGCTCCCGAACGCCCTTGGGCGTCAGCACGGCGATGTTTGAAAAAAGCATACAATCCCTCCTTCGGATTACAAAGTCATATCAATATCGGCGCGGTGCGCTTCTTGCGCGACAAACATTTGCTGCTTCTTGACGCCCCGCATGGCAGCCGCGACGCTGGCTGGGAAAGAGACGATTTTTTGGTTGAGAACGGAGACATTGGCATTGTAGAGGCGCCGGGCCGCTTGAAGATGTTCCTCGGTATCGGATATGCTTTTTTGCAACTGTATAAAAATTTCGGAAGAAGCGAGCTGCGGATATGCCTCGCCCACCGCGCTGATCTCCACCGCGGCGGTGTCCATGCGTGCGGCCGCGCGATTTTTTTCCTCCATCGGCATCCCGCCGCGGAGTTTGATGGATTCCAGCACAATATATTTTTCATGTGCCATGTAGCCTTTGGATGCCTCAAACACCTTTTTGAGTACGCCATAGCGCTTTGAGAGGGCCACGTCAATGCCGGAAGCGGCTTCCTGCACCTTCACCATCAGGCGGGCAAGGGTGTTGCCCGCCGCTATACAATACGCTAAAAATATGAAAAGAAGCGCGGCGGCAGCGGCGCTGGCAGCGCCCATGGGGCTGGTCAGAAAATCAAGTACAGTCAGCATTTTGATGCCTCCTTCGGTCCGAACAATGAATCAATAAAGTCGGTTATGAGGTTCAGATCGCGGCGCACGCTCGCGCGCGCGGATTCCTCCGAGATGCTTGCGTCAAGATCGAACGCGCCGAAAAGGTGCTCAAAGGCGTCCGTCAAGCCGGAAACGACAAAATGGATGCGGTTTTCATAAAACCCAAGGCGGATGGAAAAATCGGGTTTTCCCGCGCCCCTGTCCGCAAATTTTTTCAGCCGCCCGATAAGCTGCGGGGTCATGACGTAAAATACATCGTGGGGCGTTTGCGCGTAAACCACAAAACGATTGTTATATTCAGTGTCCTCCAGAAAAACCTCGCTCAGCCCGGGAAGATTTTTGAAGCGCTTGCGTTCATCGGCGTAGGCGTCTTTGCTGACAATGTAAAACCTTCCTGCGACAGCCTTTGGCTGGTGAACAATGATCCAGCGCCCTTTGAACCCGTTTTGTTTATGTGCCAGATCCGAGGTGAGAAAAGCCTGGCCCGTTTTGGGCAGGCCGCCGTCATAGAAAAGGACGTCCATCTGCTCAAAGGCAAGCCCCCTGTACACCCCAAAAAGGTGGTCGTTCGCGGCAAGATGGTCGTACCGTTTGAGTACATCCGTTTCAAAAGGATCTTCATAAAAATGGCCGTTGGGCTCATAGCCGCTGTTTTCACCGAATACCCTTTTTATCTCGCCGGTTATAATTTGCGCTTTGGCGGGACGGGCGTTGCGCAGCGATAGGCTGGCGCAAACAAGGGAAACAAGCTGGCCCAGGGCGATCAATAGCCAGACAGCGATCGTGAACATGAACGCGCCGGCGGCCCAAAAGGTTACCATGTAAGCGGCAATGAGCGCGTTGACGCCAGGCTCGCCAAAGCCAAGGACAGGGATCACCACAATGGCCGGGATAACGCTGAGGATAAGCAAAACCGTGTGCAGCGTTTTTGTCGTACGCTCAATCGCAAAAAATTTCTTTTTGCGGGCGTTCTCATATTCAGAGGGAGGATGCCCTTCTGGAGCGGCGGCTTGAGCGATTTTTCGGTTTATCGACCGCCAATAGCGAAAAAAGGCGGCCATTCCGATGATCAGAACGATCATGGCGGTCATGGACAGCTGACGCGGGGTTAGCGGCGCTTTCCCGACGTCCATTTCCGTCAGCGCGGCCATTTCGTGCTCCGCCAGAAACCTTTGGAAAGCCGCGTTTTTCGCTCCGGCCATCAAACAGCCAAAGAGCAAAATCGGCTGCGCCGCAAGAAGGAGAAACATCCCCAAGCACCCGGCGTTTGTGGAATTTTTATTTTTTTCCCTGGAAGTTTGCCGACGCCATGAATCTTGCTGATTTTCGATCGTAAAACACCTCCCGGCGATCATCATACTGTATCCGTTGCGCGAGGTCAAGATGATACGAAACAAGCGCGAAACGAAAAAGAAGGCTCCCTTGTCAGGAGTGACAAGCTTCTTTTTTTGTTGTAAAATCTATCTGGAAATGAAAAAGCTTTCGCAAAGACAGTTTGCTGAAAAATACAATGCGTGCAAAGCAAGCTGGGCGCTGCGGCCCTGTCCAAAGCTCACCTTTCAAATCAATAGCGAGGAGAGGATTGATACCATGAAGGAGAAAACCGAAATGCAAGCCTTTCAGGAAAGGGGGTATTATGTCAAGGAAAACATGCCCGTCTACTACACCGTGAATGTGGAAAGGACACTGCTTTGGTTCCGCGCCATCCTCGGATGGTACGGCCATATCTCCGCCAGGGATAAAGACGGAATCGCGGAGTGTGGCTGTGTGTTCGACTACCCAAGCGAGATCATGAAGGTTCAATTGGGGCCCTTTCGGGGCATTCACCTTTTCAGGGGGAAGCCTTCAAGCGGCGTCGTTGGATTCATCATGGTGCAAGGGCTTGAAAAACTGCGCCAGCATGTTGTAAACAATGGCTGGGAACATGTCTCCGAGATTGAAGCGCAGCCCTGGGGGGCGAACGAATGCCGCGTCAAGACAGAGAACGGCTGTGTGCTGCGGTTTTTTGAAATGACGAAGTAAGCCTTTGATATGGAACGCGAGGGGGAGAAAAGAGAAAAGCCGTATTCAGGAAGATCAAATGAATGTTCTCAGGAACCACAAACCCTACCACTTTAGTAATGAATGCGACATGCTCAATCGGTTAGTAATTGGCATGACGGCGAAGCAGTTCAGGGAGGCGAACGGCATCCCCCAAGGGGAGGGCATCCGCCCTAAGCTTATCGCAGCGCAGATTGCGCTGTTAGACGAGCGCCAGATCGTAGCCATCGGCCTGTTGGTATCCGTTCCTGATTTTGCTCAACACAAGCGTTTTTTGGAATGGTACATCGCGAAGAAGAAGGCCGCCTAACCCGCCGCCCGCCCCGCACCTTGAAAACCGTATAGTCGCAACGCCCTGCTGGAACGGCGGGG
>WRGP01000175.1 GCA_009787135.1 Bacillota bacterium
GGCCGCGCGGGAGCCTATTGAGAGGCGGCTTGCCGCCGTTTCCAGCCTCAAAGCCTCGCCCATTTTGATGGACAGCCTGCAAAACGCGCTCAAAAACGTGCGGGATGTGGAGCGCATCGCCGGCAGGCTGTCGTACAATCTGTTTCATGCGCGGCATTGCCTGGCGCTTCGCCAGTCGTTTGACGCTGTGCCGCTGATCAAAGACATGACAGCGGAACTTGACGCCCCCATGATTCAAGAACTTCGCGCCGCGCTGGACCCCATGGACGATATCGTGGACCTCATCGACAGGATGATCGACCCCGAAGCGCCGCTCTCGCTTTCAGAGGGCGGTTACATCCGTGACGGCTGCCATCAAGAGCTTGACAAGCTACGGCGGGCCACCACGGATGGCAAGCAATGGATCGCGGAGATGGAAGCGCGCGAGCGCGAGTCCACGGGCATCAAGAACCTGCGCATCAGCTTCCACAAGGTGTTTGGCTACTGCATCGAGATCACCAAATCGTACTATGAAATGGTGCCCTTGCGCTATATACGCCGCCAGACACTGTCAAACGCGGAACGCTATGTCACGCCGGAACTGCAGGAGATCGAAAAGCAAATCCTGGGCGCCGCGGAGCGTGCCTTGCGGCTGGAGCAGCAGCTCTTCGCGGGCCTGAAGGAGAAACTGTCCGCATCCATTCCCCGCATGCAGCAAACCGCCGAGAGCCTCAAAACGCTGGACGCGCTGCTATCGCTGGCCATCGCCGCGCAGGAGAACCACTACGCGCGGCCCGAGATCACGGACGACGGCGTGATTGATATCGTGGACGGCCGCCACCCGGTGGTGGAGACCATGTCGCGGGACGAGCGGTTCGTGCCCAACAATACACGCATGAACACAGGGGACCAGCGCATGCTCATCGTCACCGGCCCCAACATGGCTGGCAAGAGCACCTACATGCGCCAGGTGGCCCTGATCACGCTGATGGCGCACATGGGCAGTTTTGTGCCCGCCAAGTCCGCGTCCATCTGTCTGACGGACCGCATCTTCACGCGCATCGGCGCGTCGGACGACCTGTCCGGCGGGCAGTCTACCTTTCTGGTGGAGATGGCGGAAACGGCGCAGATCCTGCGCAACGCCACGAAACGTTCCCTGCTGATCCTTGATGAAATCGGCCGGGGCACGAGCACGTTTGACGGCCTGTCCATCGCCTGGGCCGTGGTGGAATACCTCTGCGGCAGCGAGATCGGCGCGAAAACGCTGTTCGCCACGCATTACCATGAGCTCTCCGAGCTGGAAGGGCGGCTTGACGGCGTGGTGAACTTCCGCATCGCGGTCAAAGAGCACGGGGAGGATATTATCTTTCTCCGGCGGATTGAGCGCGGCGGCGCGGACAAGAGCTTTGGCATCCATGTGGCGCGCCTGGCCGGCGTGCCGCAGCCCGTAGTGGCCAGGGCGCAGGAGATTCTGGCCAGGCTGGAGGCGGCGAACGTAAACCAGGCGTCCATCGGCGCGAATATTCTGGAAGAGCATAGAACACAACGGCAGTCGCAGGTAGGGCTTTTAGACTTTGGGTCTGTTGCCTTGGTGGAGGAGCTGCGTGGGCTGGATGTCAACAGCATGACGCCTATGGAGGCGTTGAATGCGCTGTTCGCGCTGCGGGAGAAGGCGAGGAATGTATGAGGGATGGGATGACGCGTGCCCGGTTGGCGAGACGGCCGAGCGTCCGGCACTGACGGGATACGGGCCTTTTCGTGGCGGATCGAAAGATCATCGAGGCTTTCGTTGCAACAAAGCGATAAGGAGGGTTTTGGCGCATGAAGATCATAAGGCATGGGCTTTCCCGGGGGTTGGCGGCTTTGCTGGCGGTTTGTCTGGCGGCGGGACTTGCGGTCAACGCGTCGGGGGCCGGCGCGGAGGGAGCGGCCGGGGAGAATGGAATTTTCGCCAGCGATGCTTTCCTAGTGATGGAGGGGATTCCAACTTTCTACAGCGGTGATTTCGAGTACACAGTGACGAATGGGAACGCGACCATTGTCAAATATAGTGGTTCCGCCGGCATATTGGCCGTTCCGGATCAATTGGATGGTCATGGGGTGGAAAAAATCGGCGATGAGGCGTTTTCCGGATGCCGAAACCTGACCGGGGTGACGCTGCCGGATGGGCTCACCTCCATCGGCGATGGGGCATTCGCTCGGTGCGGCAGCCTGACCGGGGTGACGCTGCCGGATGGGCTTATCTCCATCGGCGATGGGGCGTTCTCTCATTGCGGCAGCCTGACCAGCGTGACGATTCCAGAGAGCGTTGCCGTCATGGGTCATAGTCCGTTTGCTGCCTGCACCGCGTTGACACGCATTGATGTAGCGGCCCCAAATCCGGTTTATGCCTCCATTGACGGAGTGCTTTTTGAAGAGCGGCATAACATGCTTGTCACCTATCCAGCGGGAAGGATTGATAATGCCTACGCAATTCCGCAAGGGATTCTGTATATTGGCGTCGAGGCGTTTTCCGGGTGCCGAAACCTGACCGGGGTGACGCTGCCGGATGGCCTCATATCCATCGGCAACTACGCGTTTTCCACGTGCCAAAACCTGACAGGCATGACGCTGCCGGACAGCCTTACGTCCATCGGCGACGGGGTGTTCTTTACTTGCTGGAACATGACCAGCATAACGCTGCCGGATGGCCTCACGTCCATCGGCAACGCTGCGTTCTATAAATGCAAAGGCCTGACGAGCGTGACGCTGCCGGACAGCCTCACGTCCATCGGCGTGGATGTGTTCGCGGAGTGCCCCAACCTCACCCTCACGGTGGCCGAAGGAAGCCGCGCGGCGGAGTACGCCGGGGAAAACGGCATTCCGTATACCTTCGGCCATGATTGACTGAAACAGCGCCCGTAGAAGAATAAGAGGAAAGCGGGGGAATCCATGATGCAGACCCGGCATGCCATACGGCAACTGGACCCGCTGGTCGTCGGCAAAATCGCCGCGGGCGAGGTGGTGGAGCGGCCCGCGTTCGCGATCAAAGAGCTGATAGAAAACAGCGTCGATGCCGGCGCCACGGCCATTACCATTGAAATGCGCGACGGAGGCCTTACGTATTTCCGCGTGACGGACAACGGGTGCGGCATCCCGCCGGAGGATGTGCGCATGGCGTTCGCGAGGCACGCTACCAGCAAGCTGAGGCTGGCGGAGGAACTCAGCGCCATTCATACGCTGGGCTTCCGGGGGGAGGCGCTGGCGTCCATCGCCGCGGTGGCGAAGGTGGAGTTGACCACGCGCGTTATGGGCATGCCAAGCGGTGTCAAGGCGATTGTCGCGGGGGGCGTGATCGAATCCATCCAGGACGCGGCCAGCCCGGAGGGCACTTCCATTGTGGTGCGCGATCTGTTTTACAACGTGCCCGCGCGGCAAAAGTTCCTGAAAAAGCCGGCCACGGAATCGAGTCTGACCTCTGATCTCGTGATGCGGCTTTTGCTGGCGCGGCCCGATATCGCTTTCCGGCTGATGAGCGCGGAGCGTCCCATTTACGCAAGCCCCGGGAACGGAAGCCTGCGCGACGCGCTGTTTAGCGTGCTGGGCCGGGAGGCGCTTTGCGCGCTTCAAGAGGTTAGGGGAAGCGCCGCGGGCTGCCTGATCAGCGGGTATGTGGGCGTTGACGAGGCCTGCCGCAGCAGCCGGACGATGCAGACGTTCATCCTCAATGGCCGGTATGTGCGCAATGCCTTTTTATCGCAGGCGCTGGAAGAGGGGTGCCGCGAGCGCGTGATGGCCGGCAAGCACCCCGTATGCGCGCTGCATCTGACGATGCCCTTTGAGGCGGTGGATGTCAACGTGCATCCCAACAAGCTGGAAGCGCGCTTTGCGGATGAGCGGGCGCTGGTGACAGGGCTGACCGGCGTTATCCGCGCCGCGCTCGTGGCGGAACCCATGGAGGCCGCGCCTCGCGTGGCGCTCGCGCCGCCCGAGGCAGCGGCGAGGGAGCCCGTGGCGGTTACGCTCGCGGAGCGACCGGATGTCTGCATGCCAGCGCCGCAAGCAAACCGTCCGACGGTACGGCTTCGTGACAGTGCCAGCCCTGCCGCGTCAATCGCGGACCGTCCGCCGGTCCCAACGCTTATGCCGCAAGAAATTCAAGAACATATCGTCGTCAAGGACGAACAAACGGCTGTGTTTGCCGTGCGGGTCATCGGCGTCGCGTGGCTGGAGTATGTTCTGTGCGAGCAGGGGGAGACCCTATACATCATTGATCAGCACGCCGCGCATGAACGTATTTTGTATGAGCGCTACAAGAAAGCGCTGGATCAAAGCGTCGCCAGCCAGCAGCTGCTTATCCCGCAGGTATTGCAGCTTACACACCGAGAGCACACGGCGCTGATGGAAAGCCTTGACGACCTTTCGGCATCCGGGTTTGATTTGGCGGACTTTGGAAACCGGTCCATCCAGGCGCGCGCGGTGCCCATGATTTTAGGCTTGCCACAGCTTAAGCCCTTCTTTGGCGAACTTGCGGATCGCCTGACGGAGTATAAGGCCCTGCCCACGCAGGAGAAGCGGCGCGACATGCTTGTCAAGCTGTCATGCCGCAAGGCTGTCAAGGCGGGAGACGCCCTGCCCCTTCAAGAGATTGAAGGCCTGATTCAGGCGCTCAGGGAAACCGGCGTTCCGCCAACCTGTCCGCATGGAAGACCGCTTGTTGTGCGCATTGACAAGATTGATTTGGATAAGCGGTTTAGGAGAATTCCGTAATATGACGGATCGTTTCGCCGCAAAGCCGCTCGTGGCCGCGATTGCCGGCCCCACCGCGACAGGCAAAACAGAGGCGGCCGTGGCCGTATGCGAGGCCCTTGGCGGCGAAGTGATCTCCATGGATTCCATGCAGATCTATAAGCGCCTGTCCATTGGCACGGCCAAACCGTCGGCTTTGGAAACGCGGGGCATCCCGCACCATCTGCTGTCCTTCGTGGAGCCGGGCGCGGCCTATTCCGTGGCGGACTATCAGCGCGACGCCACCGCCGCCATGCATAGCGTGCTGGGCAAGGGCAAATTGCCGGTGTTCGCGGGCGGCACGGGGCTATATTTGCGGGCAATCAGCCATCCGTTGGCATTCGGCGCGGCGGGCGGCGGGCGGAGCGAGGCGCGCGAAAGGCTTGAAGCGGAGGCGGCTATGCCCGGCGGCCCCGCGCGGCTCATGGCGCGCCTTTGTGAGGTAGATCCCGCAAGCGCGGCGCGCCTGCACGGGAACAACACGCGGCGCGTGATTCGCGCGCTGGAGGTGTACGCGCTGACGGGGGAGCCGCTTTCCGCAAGGCAAACAGACTGGGAAGCTGAACCGGAGCAGGATTTTATCATATTTGCCCTGAACTGGCCTCGGGAAGCGCTATACCAGCGGATCAACGCGCGCGTGGACCGCATGATGCAGGCCGGGTTGGTAGAAGAGGTGCGAGCCCTTCTCACGGAAGGGGTGCCTCGCGACAGCCAGGCCATGCAGGCGATCGGGTATAAAGAGATTGTCGCAATGCTGGACGGCGTATGCACGCGGGAGGATGCCGTTGAAGCCATCAAGCGGAATTCCCGCCGGTACGCGAAGCGGCAGTTGACGTGGTTTCGGCGCGACCCAAGCGCGCGGTGGGTGGACCTTGCGGCCTATGAAGACGCGAGCGCGATGCATGAGGATTTGATCGCGCGGATCAGAGGGTATGCTATGGAATGACCTTAAAAATGCGAAAAAATAGATCATAAACACGGTCTGTTCCTCAAGCGTCAGCCAGTAGGATTCTTAGAAGAGGTTCGTCTCATGCTTAAAAAACTACTCGAGGAATTGAAAGATCGTGGCGCGCACATGACCAGAACGCTGGATATCTCCTCTCTTCCGCGCGGAAACCGCGGAGGACTAGATTCGTTCCCCGCTGCCCAACAAAACGCTGGCCGTGCTGGCCGGCTTGGGCTGGGTAGGAAAAAACGCGCTATTCATCAGCCCTGAATACGGCTGCGCGCTTTCCATAGCCGCCGTGCTGACAAGCGCTTCATTGCCGGCACAAAATATGCCGCCCATGGCTTCGCGCTGCGGAAGCTGCATCTATTTAATTATTTTTTAACTTGACACCGTAAAGATTTTGTACTACAATCTTTACATCGTCAAGATTGGTAAGGAGGATATGGATATGGAAAAAAAGCCATATCACCATGGCGATCTGCGAAACAAGCTGATCGAAAGGGGGATTGAGATGCTCAGCGAAGAAGGCGCGCAAGATTTTTCGTTGCGAAAACTCGCGGCAAAGTGTGGCGTCAGCCATACCGCGCCCTACAGCCACTTTGAAAGCGTCGATAAGCTCAGGCAAGCCATGGGCGAACACGTGGCCCATCAATTCATGGAGAAATTGCGCGGTTCGGTTCAGCATGCGGAGGACAGCACCGCCGCTGTAACATCGCTTGGAAAGGCGTATATTTCATTTTTTAGCGAAAATCCGCTTTATTTTCAATTTCTGTTTTATCATTCAGGCCTGTCGATTGATTTTGATGAGAAAACACAGAGCGATTATCAGCCATTTACTTTTTTTAAGGAGACCGCCTATCGAATGTTCGATGCCCTGGGGCTTCCCAAAGAGGATTACTTGAATAATCTGATCGCCTTGTGGTCCATGGTGCATGGAATCGCTTCACTGCTCACGAATAAGGGCGTCCGATATTCGGGCGATTGGAGTGAGGTGTTGTCAAATAATACGATATTCGCGAGGAGGAAAGAATTTTGAAAATGATCCTGCATGATCTAAGCCAGCAAGAATTTGAGGCTTTATACCCAAGCGTGGATGCGAATACCACCGTAATATCGGACGATGGCGCGATCCGCCACTGTGTTGGCTGCTTTGGCTGTTGGATCAAGACGCCCGGGGTGTGCATGCTAAAGGACGGTTATCAGGGCATGGGGGAGTTGCTTTCAAAATGTGATGAGGCGGTGATCATCAGCCAATGCGTATATGGAACCTTCGGCCCATTTGTCAAAAATGTTGTGGATCGGTCCATACCGTATATCTTGCCCTATTTCGTTATGACAAATGGAACGATGCGTCATAAGAAGCGCTATAAAAACACGTTTGATTTGACTGTCCACTTTTATGGCGATGTAACCGAAAAAGAAAAAGAAACGGCAAAGCGTTTTGTAGAAGCGATGTGCGTCGACTTTCACTGTGGCAAGCATAACGTGTATTTCCATGAGGATGTACCGGCTGAGGGGGTAACAAAATGAAAATCGCGATGATCAACGGAAGCCCCAAGCTTGGACAAAACAATTCAGGGATCATGTTGAAGCTATTTGAGCCGTTCATTCAGGCTGCGCATGAAATAGCACAGTATACCATCAGCAAAGAGCCTTTGACACAGGAGCAATACCTAGCGCTATTGGGTGCGGATGCGCTGCTTTTCGCGTTTCCGCTCTATGTGGAAGCGATCCCTTCGCATTTGCTCCGCATGATGACGGCGCTTGAAAAGCACGCGAAACGGGAAAAGAAGCAGGGGCTTTACGTTTATTTTATCATCAACAATGGTTTTTATGAGGGCACGCAAAACCGTATCGCGGTGGAAGTGCTTGAAAATTGGTGCGCTCGATGCGGCTTTCGCTTTGGAATGGCCGTCTGCCAAGGCGCGGGCGAAATGATGCCGGCTGTTGAAAGCATGCCAATGGGCCATGGGCCGCTGAAGAACCTGGGCAAAGCCATGAAAAGCCTTGCGGAGGCGATTGACAATAAAAGCTGCGGTGAAGCTATTTTTATAAGCCCCAATTGGCCCCGGTTCATGTGGAAATTTCAGAGCCACTTATTTTGGCGGAACGCCGCGAAAAAGAACGGCCTGAACAAGGCGGATATTGGAAAGCTAATGGACAATCAGCATGCCGCAGATTGAGAAAATGCTTGCCCAGGCCGAAACAGACTGCGCGCCGGTATGGGCGCGAATCGCCCGCGTGGAGCGCGTGTGCTTCGGCCGCGTGCTCGCCTGCCTGCAGGCGGAGCGAATCGGCAGCCGGCATTTCGCGCCGTCCACCGGCTACGGGTATGGCGACGTGGGCCGGGACGCGTTGGAGCGCGTATATGCCAGGGTTTTCGGCTGCGCGCGCGCGCTCGTCCGCCCGCAGATCGTGTCCGGCACGCACGCGCTGGCGTTGGCCCTGTTCGGCCTGCTGCGGCCTGGGGAGCGGCTTTTGTCCGCGGCGGGGAAGCCGTATGACACGCTGGAGAAGGTCGTCGGCATCGGCGGCGCGTATGACGGCTCACTGAAGGATTGGGGCATAGGGTATGACCAGGCCGAGCTTACCGCGGATGGGGAGCCAGACCTCTCCGCAATCGCGGAAAAGCTCCACGAAAACACCCGGGCGGTGCTGGTGCAGCGCTCGCGCGGGTATGCCTGGCGGCCCACGCTATCCCTTGCCGCGATAGGGGAAATCGTACGGCTCGTGCATGAAAAGCAGCCAAAGGCCATGGTGCTGGTGGATAACTGCTACGGCGAGTTCACCTGTGAACAGGAGCCATCTGGCGTTGGCGCGGATGTGCTGATTGGGTCGCTGATCAAAAACCCAGGCGGCGGTTTAGCGCCGACGGGCGGCTATATCGCGGGCCGCGCGGACGCGGCGGAGCGGATCGCTTCTCGCCTGACATCGCCCGGCATCGGCGCGGAGGTAGGTTCCTACGCCGCCAGCTACCAGCCGTTTTACCAGGGGTTGTTTCAGGCGCCCCACGTGGTCGCCCAGGCGCTGATGGGCGCGGTGCTGGCCGCTCGCGCGTTTGCGATGGCGGGCTTTGCCGTGCATCCGGCCTTTGACGCGCCGCGCGGCGATATCATACAGGCCGTGCGGCTGGAAACGCCGGAGCGGCTGATCGCTTTCTGCCAAGCTGTGCAGGCGGCGTCACCCGTGGACAGCGATGCCTTGCCGGAGCCGTGGGACATGCCGGGGTATACACACCCGGTGATCATGGCGGCTGGAACGTTTGTCTCGGGCGCGTCCATTGAATTGAGCGCGGACGCGCCTATGCGCCCGCCGTATATTGCCTACTGGCAGGGCGGG
>WRGP01000176.1 GCA_009787135.1 Bacillota bacterium
CCTTCCTCCCTAAAAAACCTTCCTTGCATCTCCATGACCTTCACTCCTTCCCCGCTCTTCCCTGTTCTTAATCGTCGAACTCACGTTAAGTACAGTTATCCAATTTGCTTTGGAGATGAATCCTTTAGGGGGAGAACCTTAACCGCCATAACAATAGTAAAAACGTTATTATGAGGAGGAACCTATATGCAAATAATCAACGACTACAAGCAGACAAATGACAGAAGCAAGCACCCTATATTTTGGCTGCGAAACAAGAAGGAAGGAATCTTCATGAAGGGACGTATCTGCTATTTACTGGCTTTCATTTTATCAATTGTCTTGATTGCAGTGGCGGCACACGCAATCGCAGAGAGTGCGATCGGCACTGTTACCGTCACAAGCGACGGAAACGTGAACATCCGGAGCGAGGGCAACACGGACGCGCGCGTCGTCGGGCAGGCGAAGCCCGGCGAGGTATATACCTGCACAGGCACGGCGGTGTCCGGCTGGTATGAGATTTTGCTGTATGGTGGAACAATTGGGTATATTTCACCGAAGATGGTCGAATTCGCGGAGTTGGAGTTTGATATTGAGGAGATCAACGCGAGGATTGAGAGCGATCCGAATGACGCCCTGGCCTGGCAGGACAAGGGAGATTATTATCAGGCCCGGCGGGAGTATGAGGAAGCATATGAAGCTTTTAGCCGTGCAATAGAGTTGGATGGCTCGGCATACCAGTATGGCAGCAGGGCCGCTGTGCTAACATCAATGCAGGACTATAAGAAAGCGTATGATGACCGTACCTGCGTAATAGAATTGGAGGAAACAGCAGAACATTATGCCAGGAGGGGAAATCTACTTCGACAGATGAAAGAGTATGAAGCGGCTGTAAAGGACTGCGAAATGGCATTAGCCATAGACGGTACATATAGCTATGGATACTTTATTTTGGGCCGAATTTCATATGAGATTAAAAAATACGATGAGGCACTGGAATACTACATGACAGCCCAAAAACATGGATATGACGAAGGTGTTCTGTATAATCAGATAGGTTTAGTATATGAAGTTAGAGATAAAAACTGGAAAGAAGCCATAAAATGGTATACGGAAGCAATCAAAAGAATTAAAGGACCAAATAGTAATGATACTTCGATAAGATATTCAAATAGAGGAAATTGCTATTATCGAATTAAAAGCTATGAAAATGCAATAAAAGATCTAAAGAAAGCCATTGAAATAAATAGAGAAAATGCCAGGGCATATGGTATCTTAGGCTGCCTATATTACGAGCAGCGAAACTACAAAAAAGCACTGGAAAACATGGAGAAAGCGGTGCAATATGCGCCTGACAACTCAAACTGGAAGGATTGGCTTAAAACCATAAAGGCAAAGGTGAAATAAGGCGTAGAATCCCATAGAGCAGACAAACACCGCCCAGCAGCCCAAATCCCGTGCCAAGCGAGAATTTTGTGCTGATCCATCCAAAGCCAAGCCATATCAACGCGGCAATGAAACGCAATCCCGCGGATGAAACGGACTCTACCGTCGCGCGGATATGGCTTTGGGTGTGATGATACAGAAACCCCCGGCACAGCCTGGGGTTTCTTTCGACAAAGAAATCCGCCGCCAAAGAGGCGCCGGAATGGAGAAATAGAGTTTATGATAAAAACCCGGGGCCAGCGCCTTCCGGCGCTTTCCCCTACACCTTCATCTTAGGCGTGCATACAATCGCGAACAAATAGCCAAAGAACACCGCTGCCGCGACCCCGGCCGCCGTGGCCGTCAGTCCTCCGGTGAACGCCCCCAGCAGCCCCTTTTCCGCAACAGCCTCCAAGACTCCCTTGGCCAAACTGTTGCCAAACCCCAAGAGCGGAATGGTCGCGCCCGCGCCCGCGAACGTCACCAGCGGCGGATACAGACCCACAGCGCCCAGAATGACGCCCAAGGTCACATACCCCACCAGAATGCGTGCCGCGTTCATCTTGGTCTTCAGCATTAAAAACTGCCCGATCATGCACAGTATCCCGCCGACAACAAACACCTTCAAATACATCCAAATGGTTTCCAGCATCGCTTTATACCTCCTCGGGCCGCTCAATGACGACCGCGTGCGCGATGGAGGGAATGCTCTCCCCCTCGTTGGCGCTGACCGGGCTCATCAGCGCGCCGGTGGCCATGAACAGCAGCCGGCCGATCTTACCCTTTTGCACCTTGGGCAGCAAATCCGCGCACAGCACGGACGCCGAGCAGCCGCAGCCGCTTCCGCCAGAATGTACATCCTGCTCAGGCGAAAAAATCATAAGGCCGCAGTCCACATGGCGGTGAGCGAGCAGGGGCATGCCTTTCTCTCGCATGAGCTCCTCAAAAAGCGCGCTGCCTACCGCGCCCAAGTCGCCCGTTGCGATCACGTCATAGTCCGTCGGCGTTCGGCTCGTATCCATCAGATGCCGGCAGAGCGTATCCGCCGCCGCCGGGGCCATGGCAGCGCCCATGTTGGTGGCGTCCGTAACGCCCAGGTCAATAGGCTTGCCAATCGTCACATGGGTAATGACCGGCCTTGGCCGCAATACCGTCCGTCGGTTTGATACCATGACCGCGCCCGCGCCCGTGACCGTCCACTGCGCGCTGGGCGGCCGCTGCGTACCCATCTCCAGCGGAAAGCGGAACTGCCGCTCCGCTGTACAGAAATGACTGCTCGCCGCGCAGAGCAGGCGGTCCGCGCTTCCGCTCTCTAAAATCATGGCCCCAACGGCCAGGCTCTCCGCCATCGTGGAACAGGCGCCAAACAGCCCTATAAACGGAATGCCAAGCTCGCGCCCGGCAAAGTTGGACGCCACAAGCTGGTTGAGCAGATCGCCGCCCAGCAGCATGCGCACATCCCCGCTTGTGACGCCCGCTTTTTCGATGCATCGCTTCACCGCGTCCATGAACAGGCGTGTCTCCGCCTTTTCCCAATTGTCCTCACCCATGGTATCGTCTGTATGAATCATGTCGAACAGGTCGCCCAGCGGCCCTTCGCCTTCTTTCTTGCAGACAGCCGACGCCCAGGCATCCACCACAGGGCGCGTTTCCAGCAGTGCCGTCTGCCCCCCCAGCATTCTTGCCATCCGCTGCTATACCCCCACAAAAAAGGCTATGATCCCCACAAGGATTGATGTGCCGATGCCATAAACGAGCACAGGCCCGGCGATCAGAAATAGCTTCGCGCCAACGCCGAGCACGAGCCCTTCGCGGCGGAACTCCATAGCGCTGGCGACGATGGAGTTGGCAAACCCTGTGATCGGCACGATGGAGCCCGCACCCGCGTATTTCCCGATCCGGTCATACACGCCAATGCCTGTGAGCAGGCTGCCAAAGAATACCATCACGACCGCGGTCACCATGCCCGCGTCATCCTTGGAGAGCGCGAGCCAGACCTTTGCCGCGTCGTTTACCAACTGCCCGATGACGCAAATGACGCCGCCCACCCAAAAAGCGCGGATCAGCCCCTTGGCAAGGTCCGAATTGGGCGTGAGCTTGTCTACAAGCTTCAGGTACCGTTCGTCCTTTTGTTTGTTTTGGCTGCCTCTCATGGCTTTCCCTCCTTACGTAAACGCATGCTCCACCTGCCCGGCGGGGGATACATCCGCGTCTCCCTGTCCGACGGCCTTGGTTCACGCGCCAAAATGAATACCGGCTGCGCGTGTCGCTGTTCTTTCATGGGTCTCACCTCGTCGCATATCCACGAATAATGAGTATATTGTTCGCGATTTTCGCTTATTTATGCTATACTGCAAACATGAATTGTGAAAGTTCGCTTACAGCGTTTGGCATGCCTACCTTGCTTGAAAAGCCAGGCGCTTTGGACAGTGCCGCGCTGTGCGCCGCGCTATCCCTGTCGTTTGTGGAATTAAATATGAACTTGCCCGGCTATCAGCCCGAGCGGATGGATGAGCGCTCGCTTTTTGAGGCGCGCGAGCGGTATGGCGTCGCCTTTACACTGCACCTGGACGAGAACCTGAACGTTTGCGACATCAACCCGCTCGTATCCAAAGCGTATACGCAAACGGCGCTTTGGGCCATCGATCTTGCGAAACGGCATGGCATGCCGGTCTTGAACATGCATCTTCCTAACGGCGTATATTTTACCCTGCCGGGCCGGAAAGTATATCTATACGAGGCATACCCTAAAGACTACCTGTCCGTGCTGCGCGATTTTCGAAGCGCGTGCGAGGACGCCATTGGCGGCGCGGCGATACGCGTGTACGTGGAGAACTGCGGCGGGTTCCCTTCCTTTGCCAGAGAGGGCATTGAACTGCTGTTGGAAAGCGAGGCCTTCGGCCTCACGTGGGACATCGGCCATAATCACTGCGCGGGCGGCGTGGATGAGCCGTTTCTTCGGCTACATCTGGATAAGCTCCGTCACATGCACCTGCATGACGCGAAAGGCGCGGCCGAAGGTGCGGCCGAAGGCGCGGCGTGCCATTTGCCATTTGGCGCGGGCGTGCTGGACATCCCCGCTTTCCTCGCGTTGGCAAAAAGCCGCGCTTGCCGCTGCGTTCTTGAGGTGAAGACCATCGAAGGGCTGAAACAATCAAAAGAGTGGCTGGATGGGTTTTAACGGCAAGCTTACAAACAATACCAATTACGCGCAAATGGGTATTGCCGGAAAAAATTCCGCAAGATTACCTTGCGATACTTCTATTCGTTGCCCATTGCGCAGAAACAAATCGGGTGCCCGTCGGGATCAAACACAGTGACAAAATATTCACCGCCAAATTGCGCCTTGGATTTTGTCGCGCCGATGGATTCAGCGTATCGCACAGCCGCGCCCACATCCGGCACTTGAAAATCAAAATGCAATTGCTTTTGCTGTTTGCCCGGTTCTTCCGGCCATACGGGCGGGGTGTAGTCTTCCTCCCGCACAAACAGGAATGTCATCCGTTGAATACGGTCCCCACTCCCCCGCGTTCCCCCTCAAAGAAAACTTACCTGGCTCGTTTCCGCAAGCCCCTTCAGCGCGCCAAGCGTCCGCATCTGCTCTATCACCGTGCCCGATACCCTGGCGCGAAGCTTCACATCCTCAACGGACATATACGGCCCCGCCTCCCGCGCGCCGCACAGCGCCTGCGCCGCGGCAAGCCCCAGGCCGGGGATGGAAGTAAACGGAGGCAGGATGCCCTCGTCCAGGACCTGGAACTCCTCGGCGTCCGAGGCGTACAGGTCCACGGGCAGCAGGCGGACGCCCCGCACCGCCATCTCCAGGGCGATTTCCAAAAGCTGCACCTGCTCGCGCTCCGCGGCGGTCAGTTCCTTCCAGCGGCTGTCAAAATTATCCAGCATGCCGCGCAGTTCGTCCGGGCCTTGCCGCATCACGCCGATGTCAAACGCGTCCGCGCGCACCGTATAATAGGCCGCGTAATACGCCTTGGGGTGGTTCACCTTATACCACGCGATGCGGAGCGCCATGGCGACGTACGCCACCGCGTGCCCCCTTGGAAACAAATACTTGATCTTCTTGCATGAATCAATAAACCAATCCGGCGTATCCGCGGCGCGCATGGCCGCCTCCATCTCCGCCGTGAGCCCCTTCCCCCTGCGGACAGATTCCATCGTCTGAAAGGCCATTTTCGGCTCCACCCCGCGCTGCATCAAGTAATTCATAATGTCGTCGCGCGTGCAGACGCACTCCTTAAGCGTGGCGATACCACCGCCGATGAGCGTTTCCGCGTTGCCCAGCCAAACGTCCGTCCCATGGGACAGGCCGGAGATACGGATCAGCTCTTCCACGGTGGCCGGCCTTGTCGCCTCCAGCATACCGCGTACAAAGCGCGTGCCAAACTCAGGAATGCCCAGCGTGCCTGTGTTGCAGCGGATATCCCTGGCCTCAACGGTAAGCGCGGCCGGGCTGACAAACAGCGACATCACCGCCGGGTCATTGAGCGGGATGCCCCGCGCGCTCACGCCTGTCAGCCGCTCGAGCATCTTGATCATCGTCGGATCGTCGTGGCCTAAGATGTCCAGCTTCACCAGCACGTCGTGCATGGAGCCAAAGTCATAATGCGTGGTGATGATCGGGCTGTTCTTCACGTCCGCCGGGTGCTGTATCGCGGTAAACTGATAGATTTCATAGTCCTTGGGCAGCACGACAATGCCGCCGGGATGCTGGCCCGTCGTTCTCTTGACGCCCACACACCCCTGCACCAGCCGGTTCTTTTCCGCTTCCGTCACCTGCTGCCCGCGTTCCTCAAGGTATTTGTTCACAAAGCCATAGGCCGTCTTCTCCGCCAGTGTGCCGATGGTGCCCGCGCGAAATACATTGCTCGCGCCAAAGAGCTCCTCCACATACTTGTGCGCGCGCGGCTGGTACACGCCGGAGAAGTTGAGGTCAATGTCCGGCACCTTATCGCCATAGAAGCCCAGAAATACCTCAAACGGGATGTCGAACCCCTCACGGGATAGCGCCGCGCCGCAGACAGGACAGGCTTTGGCCGGCAGGTCCACGCCCGTGGCGGCTGTGTCATCCCACTCCACGTGGCGGCACTGTGGGCATAGGTAATGCGGCGGCAGTGGGTTCACCTCTGTAATGCCGCAGAGCGTGGCCACAAACGACGAGCCGATTGAGCCGCGCGAACCAACAAGGTACCCATCCGAAAGAGATTTTTTGACCAGCCTTTCCCCAATCGAATACAGCGTGGCAAAACCGTAGCCAATGATCGAGCCGAGCTCCTTGTGAATGCGGTCCTCCACAAGCCCGGGCAGGGTTTCCCCATAAAGCCGGTGCGCCTCGCGCCAGCACATGTCCTGTATCGCTTCGGCCGCGCCCTCAAGAAAGGGCTGAAAGGTTTCCTTTCCCTCCGGGTGCGGCGGGAAAAGCCTCACATCCCCCACCTTCTCCGCGATACGGTTTGGCGCGTCCACCACAACCTCCATGGCCTTTTCCGCGCCAAGGTATGCAAACTCCTCCAGCATTTCATCGGTGGTTTTGAAATACAGCGGCGGCTGCAAATCCGGATCTGAAAACTCCAGCCCGGCCATGAGGATCGCGCGGAATTTCGCGTCCTCAGGCTTCAAAAAATGCACGTCGCCCGTGGCCACCACCGGCAGGCCGTTCCGCTCGCCAAGCGCCACGATCTTTCGGTTTATATCCCGCAGCTCCTCCACGTCCTTAAGCCGCCCTTCGCGGATAAGGAATTCGTTGTTGGCCGCGGGCTGAATTTCCAGATAATCATAAAACCTGGCGGTTTGGGACAACGTTTTTTCGTCCCTGCCGCTAAGGATAGCTTGGAACAGTTCCCCCGCCTCGCACGCGCTGCCCACGATCAAGCCCTCGCGCCACTTCTGCAGGAGCGTCCGCGGAATGCGCGGCCTTTTTTGAAAGTAGTTGAGATGCCCCTCGGAGACCAACCGGTTCAGGTTTGTGACGCCTGTTTGGGACATGGCCAGCAGCACTACATGGTATGTATCGCCCATCGCCCCGGTGGTAAAGGCATGGTTTAAGGCGGCAAGCGTTTGCGCGTCTTTCTGGCGCGCGATTTGCAGCAGCTTGATGAGCGCCTGGGCCGTAGCACGGGCGTCATGCACGGCGCGATGCGCGTTCTCAAGGCTTACGCCCAAGTGGCGGCAGACCGTCTCCAGCTTGTGGCGGCTGAGCGACGGAAGCGCCTGCCTGGCAAAGGCGAGCGTATCCACCACCGGCCCGTCCCATGATCTGCCCAAGCGCTGCAGCTCGGCCTTGAGAAACGCGATATCAAACGCGGCGTTGTGGGCCGCCACCGGCGCGTCACCGATAAAATCCAGCAGCCCCCGCGCGGCGTCGGCAAAACGCGGCGCGCCTGCCAGCATGCCCGAGTCAATGCCCGTAATGCGCGTGATCTTGGCAGGCACAGGGATGCCGGGATCGATGAACAGGGACATCTCATCCTCCACCGCGCCGCCCCGCACGCGCACCGCGCCGATCTCGATGATCCGGTCGCTTCGCGCCGTAAGGCCGGTGGTCTCAAAATCCAGCACTACAAGCTGCGTATCGATGGGCCAATCCACATCGCCCGTATAGATCATGGCCTCATCCACCAGATACCCCTCCAGGCCGGGGATCAGCTTGATCTTATGCTTGCCCGCCGCCGCGAACGCGTCCGGAAACGCCTGCACAACCCCGTGATCCGTCACCGCCACGGCGGGATGCCCAAAGGCCGCGGCCTGCGCGATGAGGCTCTCCGCGGAGCTGACGGCGTCCATGGCACTCATCTGCGTGTGCAGGTGCAGCTCCACACGCTTTCGCTCGGCTGTATCTTCCCGTTTTGGCGCTTCGGCCTCTTCTATATCGGTGATCATCACGACCGGCTCGCGCGCGAACTTGTCATACTGGCAGTCCCCGCGCACCTTGAGCCACTGGCCGGCCTTTATCCGCTCCGCGACACCCTCCACGCGGCTTAACTCCTCCTGCGCGGGCGGCCCGCCTTCCCCATCCCCTGTGAACTTCCGGCCGCGGCAGCGCAAAAACAGCTTGCAGCCGATGGTGGCCGTATAGTCTGTCAAACCAAAGGAAATCAGCCGCATCTCGCCGCCTTTGAGCTCCTTTGCCTCAGCGCCCACCACCTCACCCTGGATGGTGACGCGCCCGCTGTCCTCGCGCAGCGCCCCCACCGGCGTGGGCGCGTCCTTGATCGCCTTGCCGAAAATGCGGCGCTCGCGCTTCTGAGGTGATTGTGTATACGCTTCGGCCTGAGAAACCTGCGCCGCGGCAACAGCCTCCTCCGCCTTTTCCTGCAGCGAGGCAAGCCGCTCGCGCTGTGCCTTCACGTCCTCCTCGCACAGGAGCACGGTTTCCACGTTCAGCCGGAATACGTCAAACATCAAAGCGGTCAGGCGCTTATCAAGCTCCACATGGCGCACATACTGAAGCGCCGCCTCCGACGACACCGACACGCGCACGCGATCCTCCGTAAGCGACCAAGCCGCGTCGGTAAGCCATGGCCGGATGCCCGGGAAGGAGCGCGCCAGACAATCCGTTAAAAACGGCGTAAACTGCGCGAGGTCGCGCCTTGCTTCCTCAGCCAGCGCCGGGCTGCATACGCGAAGCGACACCCGCATACCGGCGAAACGCCGTTGCAGGGCGTTTCGAACGCGCAGGTATTCCTTCTCCTCTACAAGCCTGTCCGACAAAAAGCAGACGAGAAGCTTCGTCGCGTCCCGGTCCACCAGCACCTTTTCCAGCGTCAGGC
>WRGP01000177.1 GCA_009787135.1 Bacillota bacterium
GACGGCCTGCCCCAGCCGCGTGCCAAACGAGGCGAGCTTGTCCCGCTGCCGGGCCCACTGCTTTTTGGCGTCGCGGAGGATTTCGAGCAGCTCGTCGCGGGGGATATACGTGGCGATGTAGAAGGGCTTCTGCGAGGGTGTCAGCAGCGCTGTCAAGGGCCAGCCGCCCTGCCCGGTCATGGACTGGCACGCGGCCATATATACGGCGTCCACGTCCGGCCGCTGCTCGCGGTCCACATCAACGCAGATGAACGATTCATTGAGCAGCGCGGCGACCTCGGCGTCCTTAAACGACTCCCGCTCCATGACATGGCACCAGTGACAGCTTGGGAACCCGATATGCAAAAAAACGGGCTTTTGTTCCTGTTTCGCCTTTTGAAACGCTTCCTCGCCCCAGGGAAGCCAGTCGATGCGCTTGTCCATACAGCCTCCAGCTTACTGCCGATACTTTTTGTGTCAGTCTGCCCCAAGATACGTCTTTTTATTGAAACACTGGAAGGCTTATGATAAAATTGATGAAAAAAGGAGAAATCATCATGGCGACGAGGTCAAACGGCGATTGTTATCTATGCGGCGCGCCGCTTTCAAGCGTGGGCGCGTTCCTGCGAAAAATATGGCTGGAATGCTGCGGCCACCTGAGCGCCTTTGTCGGCCTTGGCGGGCAAATCAGTAAAACGTGCAAAATCGGCGCGTTTGCGGTGGGTGACAAGTTCGGCCATGAATACGATTTTGGCAGCACGACGGAAACAACGATTACGGTTGTGGCGCTGACAAAGCGCGCGAAACAGCGCGAGGCGGCGCGGCAGCTGGCAGGGAACGTGCCCCCGCAGCATCAATGCGCCGGGTGCGGCAAGCCCGCCGTGTTCATCCGCGTGGAGTGTGTGTATCATCCCGATAATCCTTTTTATTGCGCCAAATGCGCCCATGCGCACGAACATAAGGACATGATGCTGCCGGTGACGAACTCCCCGCGCATGGGAGAATGCGGGTATGAAAGCCAGCTGGACACTTTCGCCTTCAGCGGGCGGGGAGGCCGTGGATGAACCTCGAGCAGATCCTCGATTCCCTTCGCGATTCGCCGGCGTTCATGAAAAATGTCACCCACTGGGAGACGGTCCCCGCGCGGCCCGCGCGCCTGGCATCGTTTCCGGAGGGAATTGACGCGCGCGTTCAGGCGGCGCTGCGGGGCCGAGGCGTGCAGTCGCTGTATACGCACCAGCGGCTTGCCGTGGATGCGGTGCTGGCCGGAGAGAACATCGTCGTGGTGACGCCGACAGCCTCGGGCAAGACGCTCTGCTACAACCTGCCCGTGCTGAACGCCATCCTGCGAAACGGGGACAGCCGCGCGCTGTATCTATTCCCCACCAAGGCGCTCTCCGCCGACCAGTCAAACGAGCTGTACACCCTGGTAGAGGCCATGGGCGCGCCGATTAAGGCGTACACCTATGACGGCGACACCCCCGCGGCGGCGCGCCGGTCGATCCGGCAGGCGGGCCATGTCGTGGTGACCAACCCCGATATGCTGCACGCGGCCATCCTGCCGGGCCACACCAAATGGGTCAAGCTCTTTGAGAACCTCAAATTCATCGTGATCGACGAGATCCACGCGTACCGCGGCGTGTTTGGCTCCAACCTGGCCAACGTGATCCGGCGGCTCAAACGGCTGGCGGCCTTTTATGGCAGCACGCCGCGGTTTATCTGCTGCTCCGCGACGATCGCCAACCCCAAGGAGCTGGCCGAGCAGATCACGGGCGAACCCATGACGCTCATCGACGACAACGGCGCGCCCACGGGCGAGCGCCATATGGTGTTTTACAACCCGCCTGTCGTCAACAGGCAGCTGGGCATCCGCAAATCGTCGCTGCTGGAGACGCGGGCGCTGTCGTCTCTGCTCGTGCGAAACGACGTGCAAACCATCGTGTTCGCGCGCTCCCGCCTGCAGGTGGAGGTGCTGGCGCGGTATCTGAAGGAATTGATTAAGGACAGCCTGGGCAATGCCGGGCGCGTGCGGGGGTACCGCGGCGGCTACCTGCCCACGCAGCGGCGCGAGATCGAGCGGGGCCTGCGAAACGGCGATATCACCGCCGTGGTGGCCACGAACGCGCTGGAACTGGGCATTGATATCGGCCGGCTGGACGCGTGCGTGCTCTGCGGCTACCCCGGCACAATCGCCAGCACCTGGCAGCAGGCGGGGCGCGCGGGCCGGCGGCGCGGCACTTCGCTGACGCTGATGGTCGCGTCCTCCTCCGCGCTGGACCAGTACATCATCAGCCATCCGGAGTACTTCTTCAAGCAGTCGCCGGAGAATGCTTTGGCCAACCCGGACAACCTCTACATTCTCATGAACCATATAAAGTGCGCGGCGTATGAGCTGCCTTTTGTGGAGGGTGAAGCGTTTGGCGCCGGGGAGGCCACCGAGCCCATGCTTGCCTTTTTGGAGGAGAAGGGCTTCCTGCGCCGCACGGGCGGGCAATGGCACTGGTCCACGGAGGCGTTTCCCGCGGCGGAGATCAGCCTTCGCTCGGCGGGGGACGAGAACTTCATGATCATCGACATCACCGACGCGGCGCACCATGTCATCATTGGCGAGATGGACCGGTATACCGTGCCCATGCTCCTGCACGAGCAGGCGATCTACCTGCATGACGCGCGGCAGTATCAGGTGGAAAAGCTGGACTTTGAGTATAAGAAGGCGTACATCCGTCAGGTGGAGGTGGACTACTACACCGATGCGGACCTCAATACGACCCTTCGCGTGCTGAACGCGGACAAGGAGGATCCGGACGCCCTGCCCCCCCGCGGCCTGGGCGAGGTGCTGGTGACGAGCATGGTCACGCTGTTTAAAAAGATGAAGTTTGGCACGCATGAGAACCTGGGCTTTGGCCCGGTGGACCTGCCGGAGATGGAGATGACCACCTCCGCCTGCTGGTGGACCCTGCCGAAGGAAGCGATGCGCGGGCTGGAGACGGATGATCTGCAGGGCGGCATGCTGGGCATCGCGTCCATGCTGCGCCAGCTCGCGCCCCTGTACCTCATGTGCGCGCCGCGCGATCTGTCGGTGCTCTATCATGTGCGCGACACGTTTACGAGAAAGCCGACCGTGTACTTCTACGACAACTGCCCCGGCGGCGTCGGCCTGGCCGAGAAGGTGTACGACATGCTGCCCATGCTGCTCGATCACGCCGGGGAAGCGATCAAACATTGCGCGTGCGAGGGCGGATGTCCGTCCTGCGTGGGGCCGCAGGCGGAGGTAGGGCCGCGCGGCAAGCTTACGGCCATTCGGCTTTTAGAGCGGCTGCTTTCATGATGCCCGGCCTGCGCGGCCGCATCAAGGCCGCGGCGCAAAAGACGAGGCCTGAAACCGCGCCCCGCGAATGCAAGGTGATCGAGGCGCGGATGCCTTTGCCGCCATGGATGGATGTGCGCGGCGTGTCAACGGCGCAGGTGAACAGGCTGGGCGCTAAACTGTCGGGCTGGGACGTAAACCGCGCGCTGTTTCTCGACACGGAGACGACCGGCCTTCACGGCGCGGGGACCGTGGCGTTTCTGGTCGGCATGGGCTGGGTGGAGGGGGATGAATTTGTCGTCCGCCAGCTGCTCATGCGGGACTACCCGGAAGAGGCGCACTTGCTTATGGTCGCGGCCGACACGCTCGCGCGTTTCCATGTGATTGTCAGCTTCAACGGCAAGAGCTTTGACGTGCCGCTGCTGCGCGACCGGTTTGCCATGGCGCGCCTCCGGCATAGGTGGCGCGAATTTCCGCAGCTGGATTTGCTGCACCCGGCACGCCGGACGTGGCGTCTCAGGCTGGGCGCGTGCCCGCTATGCATGTTGGAAGAAAAGGTGCTGGGTATCGGGCGTGAGGGGGACCTGCCGGGTGCGGAGGTGCCGGAAAGGTACTTTGCCTATCTCAAAAGCGGCGATCTGTCCCTGCTGGATGACGTATTGCGCCACAACCTGCAGGATATTCACACGCTGGCGGCCTTGCTTTTGCGGCTGGCGCAGGTGTATGACGCCCCGGAGCGCCAGGCCAGCGCGTTGGACGTGTTCAGCGCGGGCCGGGCGCTGGAGCGGTGCGGCGAAGGGGAGCTTGCGCGCCGTTGCTTCCGGGTGGCGAGCGTGTCGGCGTTATCGCAGCAGGCGCGGCTGGAGCTGGCGAAGTCCTACCGCCGGGAGAGAGAGTATCAGGAAGCGGCGGAGACATACCGGGGCATGATCGCAAGGGGTGAAGGCGGCCCCACCGCGTATATAAGCCTGGCGATCCTGCTGGAGCGTTATCTGGGGGATGCCAAAGGCGCGCTGGAGATAACGCAAAAGGCGCTGTGGCGCTATGCGGGGGACAGCCTCTTTGCCCGCGCAGACGCGGATATAATAGAGGCGCTTGAGCGGAGGCGCGCGAGGCTCCGGCGGAAGGCGGCGCTGGAGGACGCGGGGACGCCCGGGGGCGCTCCCCCCTAGGATCTTCGCGTAAGGGATAAACCCCGCGGGACTCCCTTTTTTTGCCTCACGGCGGGCGGGTATCATGGAAATAGAAAATGGGGGGAAAGGCAATGGGATTTTTCAAGGACATGAAGGCGCAAAGGGCGCTGGCGGCCCACAAAAAGGGCAACTATGAGGAGGCGTGCGCGCTGTACGGTGAGGCCTACGCGGAAGGGATGGATAAGGCGCGGTTTTTGCTGCCGTACGCCGTCCTGCTGCTGCGCAAGGGTGAATATGAGAAGGCGCGCGAGGTGCTTAAAAAGGTGGAAAAAGCGCCCGGCGGCATTACGCCCGAGCAGCGCAAGGAGATGCTGACAAGCTATGCCGTGGCGAGCTGGAAGCTCGGCCGTTTGGAATACGCGCTCGACCTGCTCCGCGAGGTGTACCGCAAAGGGCCAAACGGCAGCATTTACGGCACGCTGGGGTTCCTGCTGATTGAGAAGGGTGATTTGGACGAGGCGCTTGCCTTCAACAAAGAGGCCGTGGAGTATGACGATGAAGATCCCGTGGCGCTGGACAACCTGGCCCAGACGTATTATCGTTTGGGCAATGAAAAGGAAGAGGCGCGCAAGTGGTTTGAAAAGGCGATCAAGTGTAAGAAAAACGCGATTGACACCAATTATTTTCTCGCGCTCTACGACAAAGAGGCCGGAAAGCTCGACGACGCGCGGGAGAAGCTGGAGACTGCCAGGGAAGGGCGGTTTTCTCCGCTGAACTATGCTACGATCGAGAGGATTGATGCGTTGCTGGGGGAAATGAACGCGATGACAGAAGGCGAGGAGGAATGCAATCATAAGCCATAAAAGAATAGCTTGGCTCATTCCGCTGCGCAGCCTGCTGCTTGCCGCTGTCTTTTTGCTGCCAGCGCAGCTGACTGGGAGGTCCTTACCGGAGGTGAATGGTATCAGGCATGCTCCGCCCGCCAGATCTCCAGCGCCTTGGCAAGCTGATCCGGGCAGGAGGTGCCGTTTTGGCACTGGATGCCCTTGAGCTTTTCAATCGCGTCGTCTACCTTCATACCAATGAGAAGCCGGGAGAGGCCCTGGCCGTTGCCGCTGCAGCCGCGGTCAAACGAACAGTGGGTGATTGTCCCGCTTTCAATGTTCAGATGGATCGCTTTTGCACAGGTTCCCTGTGTTTTATAGGTATACATGCAACGCCTCCGGTCCGTGTGTTTCGACAGCCGGTCCGGCTTTTCCTTCCGCACCCATTCGCTGCCTGAGACATAGGATGCACCGATAGAGCGAGTGATGGTTCTGGCAGCGATAGCGAAGCGAGACGGGAGGGCACGGCATGCGCGGAAGGCTGGCGGTTTCCGACTCATACCAGGGCCTGTTGGCGGTATTGACGCTGCCCGATTTGGAAATCAGCGCGCAAAAGCGCATGCCCTTTCGCCCCGGCAAGCTGGCAAGCGGCCTATCCCTTTACTGCGCGGATGTAAGCGAACCCGCGATTTATCGCGTCAACAAGGCCACGCTTGAGGTGGAGCAGGCGTTTTCCTCAGCGCCGGAAATTGAGGCGCTGCTGCTGTCCGAAGGCGACGTGTCCCTGTACGCGCTGGCGGGCGGCGCGGACAGCCTGCAGGCGTTCGGCACGGAGCAGGGCCGCCTGCTGGGCCTGGTCCGCGTAGGCCTGCATCCGCGCGCGCTGGCGCAGGATATTGGCGGAGAGCAGCTGGCGGTGGCTTGCGGCGGCACATGCAACATAGCGCTGCTAAGCCGGGAATCGCTCAGCGTGCTCGCCACCTTCCAAGCGGGCGGGGTGACCGTGGATATATGCTTTTTCGCGGGACAGCTGATGGCGCTTTGCGCGGCGGGCGAGTATGACATGGGAACGGTGGTCGGCGCGATCACGAGCGTGGGAAAATGGACGCCATGGGTGCGCTTGCCGGGCCTGCCGGGCGCCATAACGCCATGCGGCGGCGGGCTGCTGGTGGGGCACATGAACCGCCTGACCATGCTGGACCCGCCCAATGGCCGTATTCGCTGGCAAACAACGGTCGCCGGGCTGCCCACGACGATCGTTCCCATCGGCCGCGCCGCGTGTTTCGCGGACAGCCTGGATGGGCTGGTAGGGCTCATCGACCTTCGGCGCGGCACTGTGCTGCGCCGGCTTCGGGTGAAGGAACCGGCAGGGCTTACGGCGCTGGAGGCGTAACGGTTATATCGCCGCCCAGCGCGTACATGATGTGGGCATAGATGTTGGGGGCCTGCGCGATCCAAGCGTCGCAAAACAACTGGGCCTGCCTGCGCGTCGGCAGGGTGAAGCGCATGTCCAGAAGGTCCGCGTCCCACTCGAGCAGGCGAAGCCGAACCAGAAACTCGCCGTCTTTTTCCGTAAATTCAGAGAGCATTTGCTTTTCCCGGCGGAAGCGCAGCCGCCAGGTTTCCGCGACGCTGTCTATGGCCGAAAGGCGCGACTGCGGGAGCCTGCTTTGAAACAACGCCAAGGTATCCAACCCCTTGCGCGCCAAGCTATACAGCGCGCCGACCTCGTGGGTGCGCCGGAGGAGCAAGCCCGCCTCTACCAGTTCCGCCAAGAGCAATTGCAAAGAAATATAGTCCATAAAGTCGTTTTCGACCATAAACAATAAAAGCTGCTGCGCCGTTACGGCGTTGAGGCGCTCAATGGCATAGAGCAGCAACAATTTATTTTCCGTATCCGATGGCCGGCGCTGCATGATCGATTACACGGTGAAGGGCTTGATGTCCTCCAGCAGCGCCGCGCAATCGTCGCTATGGATCTCCAGCGTGATCGGTTTGGACAGATCCAGGCTAAAGATGCCCAGAATGGATTTGGCGTCCACGACATGGCGGCCCGAACGCAGATCCATATCAAAGCCGTAGCGATTGACCGCGTTTACAAAGGATTTTACATTTTCCGCCAGGCTAAGCCGGATGGTAACGGATTTCATGATAAAGGTTCTCCTTTTCTGTTGAATATAGCTCTGTCATCAATTATACCGTCGATTGAAAAAAAAATCAACCGGCATAAAATAACGCATGTCATCTCATAATAGGCTCGTAAAGCCGTAACAAGGATTTTCAGAACATGAGGAGGCGTTTGCTTTGAGAGCTACGGGCATTGTCCGCAGAATCGACGAACTTGGCCGTGTGGTCATTCCCAAGGAGATCCGCAGAACCCTGCGCATCCGCGAAGGGGATCCGCTGGAGATCTATACCGACCGTGACGGTGAAGTGATCCTGAAAAAGTATTCCCCTATCGGCGAAATCGCCGCGTTTGCCAAGGACTACACTGAGTCCCTCTTCCGCTCCATGGGGCATATTGCCTGCATCTGTGACCGCGACATGGTGGTCGCCGCGTCCGGCGTGCCGCGCAAGGAACTGTGGGACAAGCCAATCAGCCGGGAGCTGGAAGCGGCTATCGCGAACCGCCAGAGCATGGCGATCAATAAATCCGCCGGCGGAAAGGTGTTTGCCGTGACCAACGAGGATGAGGCCATAGGCTATACCGCGCAGGTGTTCTCCCCGATCATCGCCGACGGCGAGGCGATCGGCGGCGTGCTGCTGCTCAGCCGCGAGGCGGGCGTCAAGATGGGCGATACCGAGTTGAAGGTCGCGGAAACCACGGCCGGCATCGTCGGGCGGCAGATGGAGCAATAGGGTTCCGTGAAAATCTGCGAATTTTCACGGGGGAGAAACGGGGCTGGGAACGCCATCCCCTGAAAATCTGCGGATTTTCCGGGCGGGGATGGCGCAAGGTAGAAAATCCTTTGGGATTTTCTGTCCGTTCGGCGGCGGAGCCGCCGATGCCGGATTGGAAACAAGGGGCTGCGGCCCCATGAGAATCTCCCCGGGGTTTGGAAGGGTATAGTATTCGCAGTCCGTATGCATGGGGGCGCTTAGCACCCCCATGCATACGGACTGCTATTTTATTTGGATGTTATTCCCATGGGAATAAATTGGAAATATTGTTGCATTTGTTTGTCTAAAAAATTACTATTTTGTTAAGCCTTGGAAGATCAAGGCAATATGCTTTGGAGGTGAACCCATGAACAAGAAATTAATAGCCATTTTTGCGGTCCTTCTGGTAACACTCGCCGTCACAGCCGGCGCGGTAGCGGAATGCAGGCCCGGCGCGGCTTGTGTCGAGGAGGGGCGGTCCCAAACCCTGACCTGCCCGATGGTTTCATGGCAGGAATTGAGATCTTTCGGCGGCGCGGGCAATTGTGTATCGACGAACAGCACGAGCAACTGTGCGCCGGCTAACAGCACGAGCAACTGTGCGCCGACAAGCGGCGCGGGCAATTGCGCGCCGGCTAACAGCACGCGCAACTGTGTGCCGACAAACGGCGCGGGCAATTGCGCGCCGACGAACAGCACGGGCAACTGCGCGCCGACGAACAGCACGGGCAACTGCGCGCCGGCTAGCGCGTCCTCATCCGCTTGTTCTTCTCAAGCATTGTATGATACGTCCGCTTGCCGGCCGGTTTTTATCCGCACAGGCTCGGGCTGTATGGTATACTACTATACGGGCGCTTGCGCGTATCGGTGACGGAGGAAGGCGGTCATCCCTGAAGGTGAAAGGGGCCGCCATGGGTATGGCGGCCCCTTTCGCGGGCAAGCGTTGATGCCTTTTCGCGGTTGATTGGCGGAAATTTTGCGGCTCTTTTTCCGCAGCGCTGCGCCGCCTGTAAGTGCACGCGGCCACAAATACCAATTGCGCAATGATGTTTCTCGCAATCTTTCTTGCCGCATCGAACGCAAAATGGCATTACCCGTTCCCTTGCAGAATGCCTTGCATAAGCCGGATCAACACCGAGAAGATGGCGGAGGCCGCCTCTCTTGTATCGGCGGGCATTTCCCCACCCTCTGTTCGCAGGCCGCTATGGTCTTCCA